>CANRDG010000058.1 GCA_947629275.1 uncultured Clostridia bacterium
ACGCTGAAAACGCTGAAAATCGCGGCTACAAAGGGCTGCTTACAAATACGTTCATATTCGCGATAGGCTCTTTCAGCTCGAAAGTGCTTTCGCTTATTTTGGTAACGGTATATACGAATATCCTCACCAAGGCGCAGCTGGGTCTTACCGACAACTTTGTCAACGTTGCCAACTGGCTTATACCCATGGTAACTCTGACGGTTTCCGAAGCCGTGGTGCGCTTCGGTCTGGATAAGTCATACGACAAAAAGCGCATATTCACCATAGGCTCAAACGTTGTGCTTATAGGCATACTCTGCCTTGCCGCCGTTATGTTATTTTTGTATGACAATTCGGTCGTCAAAAAGTATATAGGCTCATACTCGTGGCTGCTGTTTCTGTACGTTTCAATAGGCGGCTACAAGCTCATGTGCGACGCCTTCGTGCGCTCTTTGGAAAAAATAAAGCTGGTGGCAGCAAGCGGCATACTCGGCACATTTGTAACGCTCGTGTGCAGCGTGCTTTTCATGGTCGTGCTGAAAATGGGCGTTGTTGGGTATCTGGCGTCTATAGTCATTTCAGACGTTGTGGCTATAATTTTTCTTATGCTTACGGCAAAATTATATAAGTATTACACGCGGCTGTCTATAGGCAAAAACGAGCCTTTCAACAAAGGGCTTTCGGTAGCTATGCTTCGTTACTGCGTGCCGCTTATACCCACGCAGCTTTTGTGGCTCATCACCAACACTTCCGACTCGTTCATGATAACGCATTATCTCGGGCTTGACAAGACGGGCATACTTTCGGCGGCTTACAAAATACCGAATCTGCTGACAATAATATACATGATGTTCGGCAACGCGTGGAACATAAGCGCGATAACGGAGAGCGAATCCGATGAGCGCGAGAGGTTTTACAGCAACGTTTTCGATATAAACCAGTCGCTTCTGTACATCACTGCGGCAGGCATACTGATGATAATAAGACCATTAACTGCGGTATGGATAGGCAAAGAATTTCGCTCGTCGGTGTTGTATTCGCCGGGGCTGGTGTTCTCAACGGTGTTCATATGTTTTACAACGTTCATGGGCTCGATATACTCTGTCGCGAAGAAGTCGAACCGCTCGCTGCTTACAAGCCTTGCGGCAGGCGTTGTGAATGTTTCTCTGAACCTTATATTGATACCTCGCATAGGCATTATGGCGGCTGTAATATCAACCGTGGCGGCGTATATAACGGTATTCATACTAAGGTGTATAGACTCCCGCAAGCTGCTGCCGTTTGAACTCAAACCCGTAAAGATAATCATAAATACTGTGATACTTGCGGCAATGACCTTTGCAGCGCGGCTGACGGGTTGGTGTTACGCGGCTGTAGAAATACCCTGCTTTTTAGTAATATTCGTTATAAATTATCGGTGTATGCTGAAAATGACGAGGAAGATCCTTCCCAAAAAGCTATGGAAATTCATACCGCTTATCAATAAAATATAAACATATATCACACATTTTAGGAGGAAAAACAATGGCAGAACTGACTTACGAGATCAAGGAGTGCTTGGGAGTACTTTCGGAAAACGCGAAAGGCTGGACAAAGGAACTTAACCTTATCAGCTGGAATGGCAGAGACCCAAAGTACGACATAAGAGAATGGTCTCCCGACCACACAAGAATGGGCAAGGGCGTTACGCTCTCCGACGAGGAATTTGAAACGCTGAAAGCCATTATCAACGGCGAAGTTACCGACGACGACGAGGCAGGCATACTGTAATGCTGTACACCGTTACGCTCAGTCCCTCGCTCGATTACACGGTGTGGACAGACAAACTGACGGCAGGGGCTGTAAACCGCGCATACGATACGCGCATTATAGCAGGCGGCAAGGGCATAAACGTTTCGGTCGTGCTTAAAAATCTCGGCTGCGAAAACACCGCGCTGGGCTTCACCGCAGGCTTTACGGGCTTGGAGATAGAACGTCTGCTTAAAGAAAGCGGCGTTGATACGCGCTTTTTGCACCTGCCACAGGGTAATTCTCGCATAAATGTGAAGCTCTCGGGAGAAGAAGAAACCGAAATAAACGCCGACTCGCCGTACATTCCGCCGCAGAGCCTTGAAAACCTGTTGCAAATTCTTGACAATCTTCAAAGCGGCGACTGCCTTGTGCTGGCAGGCAGCATACCCTCTTGCCTGCCCGATACGCTGTATCTCGACATAATGATGAGGCTGAAAGGCAAGGGGATAAGGGTGATCGCGGACGCCTCGGGCAGCTCTCTTGTGAATTTACTGAAAGGCGAGCCGTTTTTGGTAAAGCCCAACCACATAGAGCTTGGTGAGATATTCGGCATAAGCATAAACACCCCCGAAGAAGCTGTAAAATACGCCGTCGCGCTTCAGGAAACGGGCGCTGAAAACGTGCTTGTTTCAATGGCGCAAATGGGCGCTGTACTTGCCTGTGCAAACGGCGAAAGGCTGTATTGCAGCGCGCCCAAAGGCAAGACTGTAAACTCTGTAGGCGCGGGGGATTCAATGGTGGCAGGCTTTTTGGCGGCGCTAACGCAGGGCGAAAGTATGGCAAGCGCGCTTAAAACGGGTGCTGCGGCAGGCTCTGCGAGCGTATTTTCAGGCAGCTTGGCGACCAAAGAGGCGGTTATGGCTCTTATGCCTGAAATTATGGTGAAAAGCATATGAGCGACACCCTTTTTGACAAGCTGAAAAAATACGGCGAGGGCAGCACATACCCTATGCATATGCCCGGACACAAGCGAAACGCCGCGCTTTTGGGCAATGCACTCCCCTACGGCATTGACATTACCGAAATTTCGGACTTTGACGACCTGCATAACGCGAACGGTGTAATTGACTACATTCAGCAGCGGCTGGCGGCTTTTTACGGCGCAAAAAAAAGCTTTTTGCTCGTAAACGGCAGCACCTGCGGCATTATGGCGGCGGTGGTCTCTTTATGCAGTTTTGGCGACAAAATTATTGCGGCGCGCAACTGCCACCGCTCAGTTTACAGAGCAATTGAACTGTATAATTTATCACCCGAATGGGTGATCCCGCCGTATGATACGCAGACGGGTATTTTCGGCTGTGTTACGGCGGAAAGCATTGAAATAGCTATAGAAAAATGCCCCGACGCCAAGGCGGTAATAATTACTTCGCCAACATACGAGGGCGTAATAAGCGATATTGACAAAATATCGCTGGTGTGCAAAAGACATGGCATACCGCTTATTTGTGATGAGGCGCACGGAGCGCATTTTCCGCTGTTTTACGGGGGGCGTGCTTTTTCTGACATATCAGTGACAAGCCTGCACAAAACGCTGCCCTGCCTTACGCAGGTGGCGTGCCTTAACATTTTTTCAGATAAAGTTGATATCGACAGGCTTGCTGAAACACTGCAAATGTTTGAAACCTCCAGCCCTTCTTATGTTTTAATGGCTTCTGCCGACAGGTGCATGAGCCTGCTTGAAACTGACGGAAAAGAGCTTGCGGCGCGGCATACTAAGCGTTTGGAGCATTTTTATAAAGCTACCGAACGCTTAAGACATTTATACATAAAAAACAGCGAAAATTGTGATAAAAGCCGTATTGTCATATGCTGCGAGAATACCGATATAAGCGGCAGAGAGCTTTTCGACCGCCTGCGCAGAGAGTTTGACATCGAGTGCGAAATGGCAAGCATGAGATACGCAGTTGCGCTGACCAGCATTTGCGACAGTGACGAGGGGCTTATTTGCCTTGAAAACGCGCTTGTTGCTATTGATAAAAATTTACGCACAGTGCAATGTACCCCCCTGCCGAAGATGTGCGCGCCAACTGTGTGCAAGACCGCATATGCAGCTGAAAGGTGCGAAAAAACGCTTGTTTCTGTAGATGAAAGCATAGGCAAAGTTTGCGGCGAATACGTTTGGGCATACCCACCGGGCGTGCCTGTTATCGCGCCTGGCGAAACGGTGACCGCACAAGCCGCCCAAAACATTTTGGAAATGCGGCGCGCAAAGCTGAATGTCATATCGCGCGGCAAAGAAAAAATTCTTACATTAAAATAGTATGCCTCGTTTTCTTTCGGCAGGAACGCGAGGCGTTTTTGTTGCAAAGTGCTATTATTGCAGGGCGTTTTGACCGACTTGTTGTGCAAAATGCAAATGTACAGAATTTTGAATAAGTAAAATATAAAAAATAAAGAAATTTCGCTTTTTTTCGTTGACAAGCCGCTCTTTTTGTGTTATACTGATAAATGACAAAACAGTTTCAAAAAAAGAAAATAGAGAAAATAGTTTTGTCAAATATTTCTATCTAGGAGATGATTCATGTGCTGAAAATGACGACAGCGAAAAAACGCATTTACGGTTTGATAACAGCCGTAGTATTTGCAATGACTCTGCTGCCGCTTGGCGGACTGTTTGACAAAGCAGATGCATCCGCAGCAGGCACGAGCGATTCAACCTTTTCCTTTACGCTTCAAGGAGACGGTACAGAAACCAGTCCCTACAAGATCAATACAAAACAAGATCTTGAAAACATGAGGGACGCGATAGCAAAGAAATACACACCAGAAAACTCTAACGGCGATAGCGGCAAACAGCCGGCAGTAAGCGCGCATTATAAACTTACCGCTGACATTGAAAGCCTTACCGACTGGACACCGATATGCGCAAGCACCGATTTTGAAGGTACTTTTGACGGCAACGGTCACAAAATATCGTTTTCTATTGACGGCAACACCAGTGACAAAAGAGCATATTATTTGAGCCTGTTTGGCAAGAATAAAGGCACTATAAAAAATCTGCGTGTCAGCGGCACTATCGTTAACGGCGGATTCTTTGTGGGTCTTATTGCCGGCACTAATGGTGATAGCGGTACTATTGAAAACTGCTATGCCGAAGGCTCTGTTAAGGGCGCATATGCCATAGGTGGTATAGCCGGCATTAACGACGGCACTATAAAGAACTGTTTTGCCGATGTTACCAGCTCAGGTTCTTCAAGCTCACTCGGCGCTATATCAGGCACCAGCAAAAACAGTATAACAAACAGCTGCTATAAAGATAACGGCTTACCTGCGGTTGCCGCACCTACAGGCGATGCAGCTAAAACTATTGTTGCTCTTTCTGCCGATGATGTAAAGAAAGGCAAAGCAGCTTGGATACTGCGCCAGAATCAGGACACTTCTGACAGCCTGTACTGGGGTCAGAAGCTTAGTGAGGACGGCAAAGAAGATGTTCCTTCGCTCAAAGGCAACGACGACGACAGAGTTTTCAAGGCTGAATTTTTGCTGAAAACTACAGATACTACCGTAACGGTTGCGGAAGAATATGCAAACAATGACGGTCACTTTACAAAGCCCAAAGTTGAGTACGATAAAGACGGTCAGACCGCAGGCGATAAGTGGTATACCGATGAAAAACTTGAAACTGAGTATAATTTCACTGAGAAAGTTACACAAGATATTCAGCTGTACAGCAGTGAGTCTCTGAAAGATTATACAATAACGCTTGATGTCGGCAATGGCACACTTAACGCTGAAGGCTGGACAAAGGGCGACGGTGAAAACACCTACACCAAAACTTACAACAAGGGTACAGAAACCTTTGAACTTCCCACGCCGACTGCGCCGAAAGGCGAAAAATTTGCAGGCTGGCAGGAGAACGGAAATTCCGGCGAGCAGGAAAAAGTTACAATAACAACGGGCAGCACAGGCGACAAGGCGTACACCGCCAAGTACAGAAACGCGCAAGGCCCTGTTATAACTGCTACTCTTGACAGTCATGTATGGACCAGTATGTCTACCGGAGAAAACGTTTATGTAAACAAGCAGACGGTGAAGGTTGAAGCAACGGTAACTGACGAGCAGGATAAAGATCTGAATACTATATATTATTATATAAGTGACGATATACTTACGGCTGAAACTTTGAAAGGTTATGGGTCCCAATATTGGATAGTTTACCAAAATGGCGTTTCTGTAAGCCCTGCCAACAAGACTAACAGAAGATATGTATACTTCAAGGCTACAGACAAGGACGGAAACGTTACCTATGTAAGCACAGCAGGAATAGTTTTTGACCTTTCTGCACCTACGATCTCAGGCATTACGAATGGCGCAACATACTGCGAACGCATTGAATTTACCGTAAACGATGTGAACCTTTCAAAGGTAGATGTAGGCGGTCAGGTACTTTTCGATGCTTCGGTAGTTGCAGCAAGTGAAGACGGCGGAATAGTTGCTGCTGCGATAGGCGACAATAAATTTACTGCAAAATTTGATCACGACGGTTCTAAAGAAGTTACTATTACCGTTACAGACAAAGCAGGAAACGAGACCATATACAAGGTAACAATAAACGGCAAACACATTAAGGGTATGACAGTTACCGAAATGAGAAGAGCTGCCTCCTGCATAAACATCGGCGAAGGCACAAAACTGACATACTGCAAAGTCTGCAATTGTATAATAGAGCGCGATGACAATTACACCGAGAAAATGACTCCGCACAGTTGGTCGTCTTGGACAGAGGTTTCTTCCAAGCTTTGCGGAGATACCACAAGACAGAGAAGATGCCGCAACTGCGGTCTTGTTGAAACCGAGACAGAGGGCGGCTCGCACAAGTGGGCTGAAGATTATACCATAGACAAAGAGCCTACCTGCATTAACCCCGGTTATAAGTCTAAGCACTGCACGGTATGCGGTATCTCCAACCCCGAAGATACCGTTCCTGTAGGTACTCTTGCACATCAGGCAGGAGATGTTAAGACTAAAATTACAGAAGCTACCTGCACCGAAGAGGGTCAGAAAGAAACTACTGTATACTGCGTGAACTGTATGGTCGAAATGGGTACGACTTATGAGACTATCCCTGCAAAAGGTCACGTCTTTTCAGAATGGGCAGCAGTAGAAACAAACAACCCTGAGAGCACCACCCTGAAGCGTGTATGCCAGATCTGTGGATATTCCGAAACGAAAACAGATGATAAAGATCACAACTGGGATACGAATTGGACGATCGACAAAGCAGCTACCTGTACATCTGACGGCAGCAGATCTCATCACTGTTTGAACGGCTGCGGTTCTACCAAAGATTCGGAAACCATACCTGCAATGGGTCACAAACCTCAGGATGCAGTAAGAGAAGCCGTTATGCCCTCTACCTGCACGGATGCCGGCAGATACAATGACGTTATATACTGCGACACCTGCAATGAGCGTATAAGCTCTACGCCTGTTACTGTTCCTGCTTTGGGTCACACAATGGGCGAATGGGAAGAAATTATTTCACAAAGCACCGGCGAAGTAAACGAGCAAAGAAAATGCGAAGTTTGCGGATATACCGAAACCAGAGGCATGGATCTTGAAAACCACAAGTGGAATAAAGAATCCACTATAGACGTTGAACCTACTTGCACAACAGGGGGCAGCGAGTCTATTCACTGCTCTGTATGCGGACTTACAAAGCCCGGCAGCTCGAAACCTATTCCTGCCAAGGGTCACACATGGGGCGAGTGGAAAGAACTTGTTTCACCCGACTGCGACGACAGCGGCGCTCAGGAAAGAGAATGTACTGTCTGCAGTACTAAAGAAACAAAGAACCTTTCACCGAACGGTCACACTTGGGAAGATCACTACACCGTTGACAAAGCGGTTACCTGCCTTGAAGACGGCAGCGAATCCATACACTGCACAAAGTGCGATGCGGTAAAGGAAAGCAGAACTATCCCTGCACTTGGTCATCACACACCTGCGGCTGAAAGAAAGGGAGCAAAGGCTGCCACACCTACCGAGGACGGCTACACAGGCGACGTTGTATGCGAAGTCTGCGACGAAGTTCTTGAAAAGGGTGAAGTTATACCGGCAACTATGGGTACTCTCGATGTAAATTCCGAAACCGGCGAAGGCGCACCTGCTCTTAAGCTTTCTGAAAGCGACAAGTTAGCGCTTGAAGATGCGGCTCTTACAGCTGAAGAGAAAGAAGCTCTGAGCAACGGCGCTGACATTGACATCATACTTTCGATAGATGACGCCACTGCAACCGTTACAGATAATGACAAGACTTTGACTGATACGGCTATAGCAGGCAAATACACCTTAGGTCAGTTTATCAACATCGAAATAACCAAGAAAATCAACGGCAAGGAATTTGCTGTAACTCAGCTTGGCAAGGAGATAAGCCTTACAATAGTAGTTCCCGACTCGCTGAAAGCTGAGGGCAGAACTTATGCTATAGTTCGCATACATGACGGCGAGGCTGACATACTCAGCGACATCGACAGCGATGAGGACACTATCACATTCAAGACCGACAAATTCTCGGTTTACGCGATAGTTTACACCGACAAGGCTGCCACACCGCCAACGCCCGACAGCAGCACTCCTGACAGCAGTCTGAATGACAATTCACCCGCTACAGGCGGAGACTTCTCGCTGGTATTCATGATACTGGCAGCTGCCGTACTCGGCGCTGTATGCGTTATCCGCAAGGAAAACAAAGCACACTAAAATTTAAGCAATAAAAAATGGTCCTCACTTATGTGGGGATCATTTTTTTGCCTCTGCACAGATCATATCGCTGTCGAGGTAGGTATGAAGTATTATTTTTTCAAATCCTGCACCGCTTAAAAGCTTTGTCAACTGCTCTTTTGTCGGCAAGAATAAATCGTACTCTTTAGCATTTTTAAGAGTTTTCTCTGCAAGCCCTTCCCTGCCGTACTCGTCAAGCGCAATCAGAAAAGTGCCGCCGCCTTTCAGCACGCGGTAAACTTCTTTCAGCTCGCTTTGCGGAGACTTCCAGAAATAAAAGCTTTCAACCGTTAAAATAACGTCAAACATTTCATCTTCAAACGGCATATCAGCCACCTGTGCGCGCTTAATAAACATTTTGCCGCTCTCTATATCTGCGGCATTGTTTTTTGCGGCAAGTTGCACAGCTGTTTCGGAATGGTCTATACCAAAAAGTTTACCCTTTGGCAGCATACGCGACATTTTAGAAAGCGCCGCGCCGCCTCCACAGCCTATATCTAAAACCGTTTCATTTCCGCAAAAAGATACAAGCGAAAGCGCGCGGTCGGTAAGCAGAGAATGGCTGTCATTCATGCGCGTCAGCATTGCTTCCCCTGCCTCGCCGCGCGGATCTGACGGGTCGCCGAGACGCGTTATTTCCTCCTGCGTGAGCTTTGAAATATCCATATATCAGTATCAGCCCTCGCCGCCGTTTTTAAGTATTTCGGTATAGTCAACAGTTTCGCCGACGGACGAAATGCTGTAGGAGGTCAGACAGTCTTTAGTCCACGAGCAGCGGTTGAGAATATCCGGCGTTACGCTTGTCGAAACTTCCGAATAAGTCATCGGGTACGCCGAAACATAGCCGCCCAGCAGCACCGAGCGTTCAAAGCCGTGCTCCGAAAGCAGCGCAGCAAGCTCGTCAACTGCCTTTTTCAGTATCATGCTGCGAGTGCCTTTGTAGTACATTTTAAGACCCTCAACATTTATCTTGAACGTTATCTGCTTGCGAAGCTCTTCTCCCTCAAGCGTTTTCATTTCAAGAACGTCTTCGGTTATGCCCTCGGGGTCGCTGTGCCATGTAAGCCTTTTGAGATATTTACGTATCTCGGGCGTGCGTATGTGCAAAAGCGCCTGCCAGACCCTCGAAAAATTGCCCTCGGCGGCTATAACATAGCAGTTGTCGCCGCATTTTTGCATACCGTGTTCTTCGCACTCCTCGCGCACGGCTGTATAAATGGAATCAAGAACGTAAACGCCCTCGCTCTCCACCTTTTCGTCGTCGATCTCAAATTCTATTCTGTACATTCCTTCTGACATTTTTAAACACCTCTCAATTTATTTTATAAAGCGACAGTCCTGCCGCCTGTATCACAAAAAGTATCAGCAAAAACGTTATATTAAGCACACCGAAAATAAGCACGTATTTTTTCATTCCCTCTCTGTCGCGCCTGCGATATTCGCTTAAAGTTATAAGACTTGCAAGCGACGCTATCGGCGTACCCAAACCGCCTATATTAACCGCCACGAGCAGGTCGCTGTAAGCTTTTGTAAAGTGTGAGAGCATAACAGCCGTGGGCACGTTGCTCATCACCTGGCAGCACAAAACGCCTATCGCCAGTTCCCTGCCCGGCAAAATATCCATAAGCGTTTCCCTTACCGCCGATATGCGCGCCATATTTCCCGAAAACACGAAAAAAGCAGCAAACGTCGCAAGCAAAGGGTAGTTTACGTCTTTGAGAGCCTTTCTGTCCAAGATGAGCATTGCAAAGGTAACTATCGCGGTACAGGCCAGGTATGGTATGACCCGAAGCACACCAAGAATTGACACCACAAAAAGCACACTGTAAACCACCGTTCTTGACTTGTGGAAGGTGTACTCCTCGCGGTTTTCAAGGTGCATGGGCTCGCGCGGTATTACAATACAGCACACCGCAATAAGCAAAAACGCCGCCGCGAACGGCACTGTCATTATCTCTATAAAAGCAGCTGTATCTATATTGAAATATGAGTACAGATACAAATTTTGCGGATTGCCGAACGGAGTTATCATGCCGCCCAAATTTGCGGCTATGTTTTGCAGCACGAACGTGTACGCCATGTATTTTTTCTTGTTTGTGGCGGCAAGCACGAAGTACCCAAGCGGCAGAAACGTCAGCAGGGCCATGTCGTTGGCAAGCAGCATAGAGCCTGCATAGGTTATGAACACAACGCCTATCACCACGTTGCGCACGTTGCTTAGGCTATGTACTATCTTCTCGGCGGCAAGCTCAAAGGTATGTATCCTCGCAAAACCGCAGACTACCTCCAGCGTGCAGAAAAGACAGGCAAGCGTTTTCAGGTCAAAATAGCCTGCATACTGCCTGTCAGGCGGAACGAAAAAGCAAGTCACAAGCGCCGCAAGCATAGCAATGCACAAAACAGGCTGCTTTTTGAAAGCGCCCACGGCGGCGGACATCATCTTATGCACGGTAAATTTACACCTCGATAAATTTCTGAAATGTTGCAAAATATCTGCCGGATACGTCGGGAGCAGATCTATGGTCTGCATATCGACGAGAACATAAAAATATAATAAATCATTTATGATTTATTATATCACATAGCGCTGATTTTTACAAGTGTTTTTTATTACTCAAAAAGTACAGATCGGCTTGTCGCCAAAGAACGCAAGAGCAATTGATAATATTTAGTGAAAAGT
>CANRDG010000059.1 GCA_947629275.1 uncultured Clostridia bacterium
AAAAACAACTCCGCCCTTGATATGGGACGAAGCTGCTCCGTGGTACCACCCAAATTGCAGAAAATTTCTGCCGCTCTGTTTCTTTAACGCAGAAGATACGGCGCGGTTTGCCGCGCAGGCTCGGGAGCAGCCACCGAACCGCCTTACTGGGGCTTACACCGACCGCCCTTTCTCTGAATAAGACATCTTTCGGATAATTCCGTCATCGCCATAGAAATATATATATATATTATACTACTATATCTGCCTTTTGTCAAGGATTTTTTCTTTTTGCCAAACGCGAGCCGAAGCCGTAAGCCAGCGGTATACCGACAGCGAACACTACAAGGAAGAACGGGTACGCCCCAAGCCCCGTTTTATCCGATATGAGACCGAAAACGGGCGGCATAAGCATACTGCCGAGATACGCGCTTGCCATTTGCAGACCTATCACCCCTTGCGAGTTCTCTCTGCCGAAGTTGTCGGGCGTGGCGTGGGTTATCGCAGGGTACACGGGCGCGCAGCCCAGCCCCGTTATAACAAGTCCCGAAAGCGCGAAAATATCTGTCGGCAGAGGAAGCATTATCATCACTATGCCTGCCGCCATTACCGCGCTTCCTATGAATATCATCTTTGTGTCGCCAAGTTTTGCAGATACAAGGCCGCTTACAAATCGTCCGACGGTTATGCCTATATAGAAAAGCGACGCGAACATTGCCGCAGTTTCGGCGTTTATGCCCCTGTGGTCGGTAAGAAATGTGCTTGCCCACAGCCCTGCCGATGTCTCGGCGGCACAGTAGCAGAAAAACGCCAGAAGCACAAGAGGCACGCCCTTAATTTTAAGCATTGAAAATATTCCGCCGCGAACACTTTTTGGTGTATCTGTCTCGCCCTCTCTGCCCTTCCACAGCGGCAGGCTCATAAGCAACATCGCGGTGAGTATTATCTGCAAAACGCAAACGCTCCTGTAGCCGCTCCTCCAGCCCATACCGCGCGACAGACAAAAGCTCATTATATACGGCGCAACGCTCGTGCCCACGCCCCAAAAGCAGTGCAGCCAGTTCATATGCCGCGAAGAATAATGCAGCGCAACGTAGTTGTTCAGTGCGGCGTCAACAGCCCCTGCGCCAAGCCCATAAGGCACTGCCATTACGCACAGCATAGCCATATTTTGCGATACAGAAAACCCGAACAGCGCCGCCGCGGTAAGAGCAACACTGAAAGCAGTCACCTTTCCTGCGCCTAGCTTTTTTGTAAGCCTGTCAGACATCAGGCTTGAAACTATAGTTCCTGCCGAGATTATCATGGAAAGCGTTCCTGCGAACGATGTGGGCGCGTTTATATCAAGCCGCATGGTTGGCCACGCCGCGCCGAGTATCGAATCGGGCAGACCGAGGCTTATAAACGACATATATATCACAGCCAGCAAAAATGAGAACATAGATTTCTTCCTTTACATTTTTCATACCTAAAAATTATATAATATTGCATACGTTTTGTCAAGCCTGCATTGACAGAAAAGCGGCGGTATGATATACTTATTTTTGGTGATGATAATGAACGATATAAATTCCGAGATACTCTCTCTGCTGTTTGAAAGCGCCGACGAAAGCTACCGCAAATTACAAGTATCTATTGTTCCCAACGTTTCAAAAGAAAACATAATAGGCGTGCGCTTTCCGAAAATACGCGCTCTTGCAAAAGGTTTAATTTTACGCAGCGATATTGATATTTTTCTTAAAAGTACGCCGCACAAATACTACGATGAAAATAACCTGCACGCTGCTATTATAGCACTTACCAAAGACTTTGACAAGTGCGTTTTGCAGGTGGAGGAGTTTTTGCCGTATATAGATAACTGGGCTACCTGCGACACGCTCTCTCCGAAAGTGTTCGCAAAGCAGCCGCAAAAGTTGTTGCACTACATTGACAAGTGGCTTCTGTCCGAAAAAGTGTACACCATACGTTTTGGGGTAAATATGCTTATGAAGCACTTTCTGGGTGAGCGTTTTGAAAGCGTGTATACCGACAAAGTTGCTGCTATACGCCATGACGATTACTATGTAAAAATGTCGATCGCGTGGTATTTTGCAACGGCTCTTACCAAGCAGTACGACACCGCTGTAACATACATAGAAAACCGCACGCTTGACACATGGACACACAATAAAGCTATACAAAAAGCCATAGAGAGCCGCCTTATTGACGATGACAAAAAGGCGTATCTTCGCAGCCTGAAAATAAGTAAAAATAGAAGCCGCAACTAACTGCGGCTTTTTTGTGCCTTGATGACTTTGAGCCGCGAAAACTCCTCGCGCTCTTTTTCCTCCAGCGAATCAGCAATAAACTTTACCGTGTGTTCGCTGTCGGGGATAATTATATTTTTAAGCGCGTTTGCCCTGCGCTGGGTCTTCTTTATGGCGATCGCCAGCCTGTATACGCTGTTTTCAACCTGCGCCAAAGTGGCGGTTATCTCTTTTACCTTGCAAAACGCTATATAAGCCTTGTCAAGCTGCGAATTTGTATACGAAAGGCTGTAGCACATCTGCGGCCTAGGCTGCGCTATTTCAACGCACGGCAGCTGCACGCCCATAACGTTTTTATAGCTTATCTCAAAGCTGTTGTCAACGGGCATTCTTTCAGCAACAGGCGATACAACGCCCATGGTTATGTTTGCAAGCTGCAAAGCCTCATACGCGTCGCCGTACACCTGCTCTATCGTTCCGCGAAGCCTCTCTGCGCTGTCAATAAGCGACATAAGCTCGCGTATAAGTATGTTGCGCTTTCTGTCCAAAAGCTCATAGCCGAGCTTTGCAAGTGAAAGCGTTTTTTTGGTGTTTATAAGGTTGCCCTTTGTGGCAAACACCTGCCCTGCCATAAGCCTTTCCTCCTATCATTTAAAAGTATACGCCATTATAAGCCATATGCCTGCCCAAACAAGCGCCGCAGCAGCTGCTATTACAAGCCAGAAGACAGTTGCTCTCTTGCGCAGTTTTTCGGTATCTTCGTTTTTCTGTGCCTTTTTACTAACGCCGCGTATCTTGCCAAGCAGCATATTTAAAAGTATTATGCCTGCTATCGGCACTATAAGGTACAGATATTTCATGCCTGCTCTCCGAACGCTTCTTTAGCCTTTTCGGGCGAGTAGTATTTCTTTATATGCTCATCGTCAACACGCTCGAGCTCGGACTTCGGCAGCGTAGAAAGCAGCAGCCAACCAAGATCCAAAGTCTGATCTATGGTGCGATCCTCGTCAAACGACTGCGACAGAAAATGCTTTTCAAAAAGCTTACCGAAGCCTAAATAGTCTTTATCCGTCTGCGAAAGCTCTTCCTCACCTATTACAGATGCCAAAGCCCTTGCATCCTGCACCTTTGCATACGATGCGAACAGCTGATTTGACAGCATAGAATGGTCTTCCCTTGTGAAGCCCTCGCCTATGCCGTCTTTCATAAGTCTTGAAAGCGACGGCAGCACAGACACAGGCGGATATACGCCCGTCTGGTCAAGTCCCCTGTCTAAAACTATCTGACCCTCTGTTATATATCCCGTAAGGTCGGGAACGGGGTGGGTTATGTCGTCGTTGGGCATGGTAAGTATGGGTATCTGCGTTACAGAACCCTCCGCACCCTTTATTATGCCTGCTCTTTCGTAAAGCGATGCAAAGTCGGAGTACAGATAGCCGGGGAAGCCCTTTCTGCCGGGGATCTCGCCCTTTGAAGACGAAAACTCTCTGACCGCCTCGGCATACGAAGTCATATCGGTAAGTATTACGAGTATGTGCATATTGTGCTCAAACGCCAGATATTCGGCAGCTGTAAGGGCGCACCTCGGGGTGAGTATCCTCTCGATTATCGGGTCGTTTGAAAGATTAAGAAACATTACCGTTCTCTGCAATGCCCCCGACTCCTCAAAACTGCGCTTAAAGTAATCGGCAACGTCGTTTTTAACGCCCATTGCACCGAACACCACGGCAAAGTCCTTGCCGCTCTCGTCTGCAATTTTAGCCTGCTTTACTATCTGCACCGCAAGCTTGTTGTGTGAAAGTCCCGAGCCTGAAAATATCGGCAGCTTCTGACCCCTTATCAAAGTTGCAAGCGCGTCTATTGAGGATATGCCCGTGTTTATATAGTTTCTCGGGTATGTTCTGTAAACGGGGTTGAGAGGCTTGCCGTTTATGTCTGCATACTTTTCCGCGAGAATGTTTCCCAGCCCGTCAATAGGCTTGCCTGCGCCGCTGAATATCCTGCCGAGCATTTCGGTAGACAGCGCAAGTTCCATAGGCTTGCCCTCAAACTGCGTTTCGGTATTTTCAAGAGAAAGTCCGCTTGTGCCCTCAAACACCTGCAAAACAGCCTTGTCCTCGCTTACCTCTACAACTCTTGCAAGTCTTTGTGTACCGTCGTCAAGCTTTATTTTTGCCATTTCGTCATAGCCTATGCCCGAAACGCCCTCCAGCGCAACGAGCGGTCCGTTTATCTGACTTAGACCTATATATTTTACAGTCATTGTAAATGCTCCTTTCGGCTGTCAGACATGAGTTCTCAGCCTGTCAAAGGTCTGCACCATATCTCTCTGATATTCGTCGAACATCTCGGGCTTGTCGTTGGGTATATCGTACTTGACTTTTATAAGCTTTTCAAACCAGCCCGTCGCCGTAATATCCGCAACGCTTATGCCGCTTGCAACAGCCTCTTTTGCCAAGCTGTACAAAAGAAGAATGGTCTTCATCATAAGGTACTGCTTTTTCAGCGGCACGAACGTATCATCGGGGTGGTATGCGTTTTGCTGCAAAAAGCCTACCCTTACAACTCTTGCCGTCTCGATAAGCACCTTCTGATCGTCGGGAAGAATATCCGAACCCATGAGTTTTACTATCTCCATAAGGTTTGTTTCTTCTACCAGAATATTTGAAAGCTGCTGACGCGCGCTCATAAAGTCGGGCGCGATGTTTGTGTTGTAATACTCGGCAAGGTCGTCGGAGTATTCAGAATAGCTTAAATTCCAGTTTATTGCAGGGTAATGCCTTGCATACGCCAGCGACTTGTCAAGCGCCCAGAAGCAGCGCACAAATCTTTTGGTGTTCTGCGTTACGGGTTCAGAAAAGTCAGAGCCCTGCGGAGATACCGCGCCTATTACAGTTACCGAGCCTTCCTTTCCGCAAAGAGCCTTTACATAACCTGCTCTTTCGTAAAACTGCGAAAGCCTTGACGGCAGATACGCAGGGAAACCCTCTTCGGCAGGCATTTCTTCAAGTCTGCCCGAAATTTCTCTTAAAGCCTCAGCCCAGCGCGAAGTGGAATCCGCCATTATCGCGGTGTGGTAGCCCATGTCTCTGTAGTATTCCGCCAAAGTTATGCCCGTGTAAATAGAAGCCTCTCTTGCCGCCACAGGCATATTCGAGGTATTCGCTATGTGTATAGTTCTTTCTGTAAGAGGTCTGTTGGTCTTCGGGTCAATAAGCTCCGAAAATTCCTCCAAAACCTGAGTCATCTCGTTGCCGCGCTCGCCGCAGCCGATGTACACGATTATGTCTGCATCGCACCATTTTGCCAGCTGATGCTGTGTCATAGTCTTGCCCGTGCCGAAACCGCCCGGTATAGCAGCCGCGCCGCCCTTCGCAACGGGCACTACAGTATCTATTATCCTCTGACCCGTTATAAGCGGCATATTCGCAGGCAGCCTTTCTGCAACGGGTCTCGCAGTCCTTATAGGCCACTTCTGGCACAGAGTAAGAGCCGTTTCTTTGCCGCCGACTTCTATCTTTACCACCGTATCATTGACTTTATACTTGCCATTCGGGGCAGCATAAGTCACTTTGCCCTCTTTTATATTTGGTGTAAGCATACACTTGTGGGTTATCAGCGGTGTTTCGGGGCAGGTAGCATATATCTCGCCTGCTCTAAGCGTGTCGCCGACCTTTACACATACCGTAACATCGTATTCCTTTTCGGTATCTATCGGCGCGACCGCAATGCCGTCTTCTATGAAAGCTCCCTTTCCGTTTGCTCCCATAGCTGCAAGAGGTCTTTGTATACCGTCAAATATGTTCGATATTATCCCCGGTCCCAGCGTAACTTCCATAGGCGCGCCCGTGCTTTCTACCGGTTCGCCCGGCATAAGTCCGCCCGTGCCCTCGTACACCTGTATCGTGGTAAAATCGGCGCTCACGCCTATCACCTCGCCGATAAGGCGCTTTTTGCCCACATACACCATTTCCATCATCTGAAAGTCCTTTGTGTCCTTTACCTTCACAACAGGCCCGTTGACGGAATATATACTGTTCGTTTTTACATCTGCATTTACAGTGTTCAACGTTTTCACTCCTATCGGCTATACTTTCAGACTGCTGTCTGCAATATCGGAAAAATTCTCCGCCTGCTTTAAAAGCGCCGCGTCAAGCGTGCCGTCGCATATGACACCAACATTTGCAGGTCTTATTTTAACTCCACCCAAAACTATGGTGTCATCGCAGGTTATCTTCACGCTTTCGGGCAGACCTTCAAAAAGCTCATCAGTCCTTTGCATATCTTCCGCAGATACGCGTATCTCGGCGTTTTCAATGTCGTAGCTTTTTTTGTAATCGCTTATGCATCTGCCTATATACTCTTTGTATTCTTTCGTATTCCGAAACTGTGTCAGCTTTTCTCTTACGCCGTCAAACAGCTTTTCGGTAAGCATATTCCTGTGCATCAGAATGTCTTTCTGCACCTGAGAGCGCAGCGCGGCTGTCTGCTTTGCATACTTTACGGCTATTGCAGCCTTTTCGCTTTCAATAGTCTTTTCGGCATCTGCATAGTATTTGTCACTTGCCTCTAAAACTATCCTGCTGCTTTCATTTTCAGCATCGCTTACCAGCTTGTCGGCTTTCTGCTTTGTTTCGCTGAGTATAGACTCACGCAGCATGGTAAGTTTTTCTTCAGCATTTATCATAATATCTTCTCACTCCCGAAACGTTACAGCCTGATACCCACCGCATCTGCAACATATTTTGATATTGTGCTTGATATGTTTGCCGAGGCGTGTCTGTCGGGTATCTCGACTATAAGCGGATATGCGCGGTTAAGCTTTGTTTCATACACATCATCACGGCAAAGATCAATAATCTTTGTGGTCATAAGCACCACCGCCACCGAGCTGTCGTCCATAGCCTTTTCAAGCTCTTTTTTAACGTCCTCGGCAGTATGCACCACAACGCCTTCTATACCGGCAAGGCGCATACCCATTTGCGTATCCGTATTGTCGCTTATAAGATAGGCTTTCATAGCTTTTCCTCCCGTGAAAATATCAGCCCAAGCCGTTTATTATAAGTATCGAGATAAGCAGTCCGTACAGCGCGATACCTTCGCCAAGAACGACGAATATCAGCGACTTTACGAACGATTTAGGGTCTTCCGCAACTGCGCCTATAGCAGCCGACGCGCCCGAACCTACCGCAATGCCTGCGCCTATGCAGGAAAGACCGGTTGTAAGACCTGCGCCGAAGTAACCTATGCCTGCGCCGAGGGAAATCACCGCGTTCACTGCCTCTCCCACAGCCGTTTCAGCCTCTGCGGCATAAACGAACTGACCGAACGGGAATATTACAGCCAGCAGCATAACGCCGAAAAACGTGCAGAGATTTGCAATAAAAGCACCCTTAGGGCTCTTGCCCTTTTTCGCCTTGATGACCGCCGGTACTACAGGCGCGCATATAAGCAAAAGACAAACAAGCGGTAAAATAAGTATCATCATAATAAAACCTCCAAAAAGCTATATATTTTTAACTTTGATCATTCACTGTCGGTCGAGAGCGTTGCCCCCACGGGCTCAAACGGTATGCCGTCGCCCTCATAAAAACGTGAGAACACCTCGTAAAATTCCAGACGAATAAGCTGTATCGCAACTATCATGCCTTCCATAGCCATAACGAACGCGTTGCCCACAACAAGCACTATCGGCTGCACTGCGGCTGAAAAACCGTCCATAAGCGTCATAACAACAAGCATCATGCCTGCATGGCAGAGAACAAATCCGCCTACCCTTAAGAACGACAGCGTATTTGAAACGTAGCTTAATAAAAACTCGAACATCTCAAAAAAGTTCTCAACAATAAAGTTGCCTATGCCGCTCTCCTCGGGGTCTTCCGAAAGCTGCCAGCGTTTGTATTTTGCCGCTATTGAGAAAGGCACGCGGCAGAATATGCAAACAAGCGGTATCACTATCAGAAATATCACATACATCGGCGTTGTCAGCGAAAAGCCTGCTATCCTGCCTACCAGCGCCGCAGCAACCGACGAGTAGAAAATAATACCTGCTATGCCGTTACACCCGAATATCGCTTTTTCATAGTCGTGCTGCTTAAAGCCGGTTATTATGTTCAGTATCATCGACATCAGTATTATAGCAACGCCTATCGCAACCGCGCTTATCAGTATAAACGTCGTCTGATCAAATATCTCCAGCGGCTTTTTGCCCCAGCCTATCGCCTCGTAAACGGGGTCCAGAAAATCTTCAAATCCGAAGAACGACCCATACATAAAACCGAAAAACATACTTGAGAGTCCGCACCTTGTAAGCAGACCGCCGTATTTGTTTTTAAGTTTAAGGCTCATGAACAGCCCTGCCAGAAATACCACAAAGCCTTGTCCTAAATCGCCGAACATTATACCGAACAGAAGCGTAAAGCTCAACGCCACGAACAGCGTGGGGTTTATGCCATTGTATACCGGCACGCCGTACATCTCGACCACCGATATATAAGGTCTCGAAAACCAGCCGTTTTTAAGCTTTGTCGGCGGCGTTAAGTCGGGCTCTGAGTCGGCAGGCAGTATCGTTACCGAAACGCTCCTTATCTTTCCGACTTTCTTTTTGAAATCTTCCGACGCACTTTTGGGAACAAACCCTTTCAGAAAGAACTTCCCGTTTACTTCTGCGGCTTTTTTTCTAAGCCCGAATATGTTCTCCCTCATCGCCAGCTGATCGTAAACTTTCAGCATCTCCTCGCGGCGTTCTTTAGCAAGCGCCGAAAGTTCCTCGTCTATCTGCTCTGCCCTCAGCGAGCGGCGATTCACGGCATCGTTGAGCTCCTCAAGCGCCTTTTCGGGCGTTCCCTGTATATACGGCGATACCGTTACAGGCTCAAAATAAAGCGTCTGGAATATCTCGTCTATAATAGCCTTGTCCTTGTTCGCGCAGAAGTACATTCCCCAGTAAAACTGCTTATCCTTGTCGAACGGTATAAAGAAGAACACCTCGTCGTAATATTCCAGCTTGCTGTAGCTGTCAATAGGCAGTTTGCCAAGTTTCAGATGAATGTACTCGCAGCTGAACACCTGCTCAAAGTTGGCGTTCATGCCTTTCAGGTGGTTTAGCTGTTTTATAGCCGCTCCCTTTTCGGATATTTCCTTGTAACATTCGCGCTTTTCGTCTATCAGCGAGCCGAACTGCTTTTCTAAGCCTGAGACATATCGCTCAAAGTCGTAAAGCGTTTTGTAGTCCGATTCAGAGTAGTCTGCCGTAAGCTGCGATGCCGCATCAATGTTCAGCTTCCTGCAAAGCTCCCCGAATCTCCTCAAAGTGTTTGTATAAGGGTTTTCCTCCGAGAGCAGTTTAAGCTCCGTTCTGCCCTCCGCGCCCCTTGTAACGGCAGGCTCTATGTGAAAGCAGCCGCTCTCACAGCACTTTGTCAGCGTGTTGTCCAGCTGCGACATATCGCCGACAATGTTTACAAGGGTCATCTTTTCTATTCCCATATACCTATCACTCCCTTTCAGGTATCAGTATATTTTAATATCTTATTATCAGTATGCTATCAGAGCCTCTATCCTGTCAGGCTCGAGTCCGTACCTTATCCCCTCTATTATATGGATAATGTTAGAAGTCTCTATATCACACAGCTGCAAAAATGCAAAGTATACCGCCGGCATAGACTGCGTTCTCATCAGCTTGCGCGCGTAGTTCAGCTTTACCTGCGTCATAGCCGTTTCAAGAAATTTGCTGTTTTCCTTTACAACGCCTTTTGTTCCCCTCAGACGGCAAAACAGCTCCAGCATCTCCTGCTCGCTGTCACATTCAAACAACCTGTTAAGACCGTGGCTGCCCACGGAGCCAAGTACCGTGACCATTTTCTTGCTTATCTCGTCGGGCGGCGCGTTGAAGTATGCTTTCATTCTGTATGCGTTTACAAAATTTCTTATATGCACGCCTGCCTTCACGGGTTCCATAATAAGCTTCGCATCGCTTTTTGAAAGATCTTTCTCAATACTTCCCAACAGCCTTTTATAATAAAGCTGCGCAAAGGCATTTTCTATTTCCGTCATGTCGCCCTGTTTACTTTCTTTAACTATCAGCTCACACAGCGGCGAATACTTTGTATGCTCCAGCTTTCTCGCAAGCTCCTCAACGTTTTTGCACGCCGCAAGCTCATAAAAGTCAAGCGAACTGCTCCTTGCAACATATGTCGGCAGAGAATGTAAAAACGAATTTTTCTCGCCGCTGTTAAGTGTCCTTATAAGTATCAGCAGCAGCTCGTTTTCATATCTTTCGCTCACAAGGTCGTAAAACTGCTTTTTGCCAAGGTGCTGAAAATCCCTCAGATCTGTAAATATCTCAAAACTGCGCTTTTTCAGAAGCTCCTCTATATATCCTCTGTGAACGGTGTTTACGTCTATATCCGCAAAAGTATCTTTAAAGCCCTCGCGGCTCTTTAAATACTGCGCCACCTCCGCCACACTGCCCTTTGAGGAAAGTATCCTGTAGTCCTCGCCCGTCAGCATACGACCATGCATAGCCCTTATTTTAGTTATGGTAGCGTTTAACGACGCCTTGTTCAAAACGTTTCACCGCCCTTGCCCTGAATATCGCAAGCTTAATTTGCGCCATTTACTATGCTTTCAAAAATGCGCTTTTCCCAAGCCTCGCTGTTTTCTTCAAACGCCCTGTCAAGCCTTGCGATCGCTTCATCTCTTTCATCGCACAGCTTTTTCTGCTCTTTCTCTGCGTTTGCGCGCTCCTGCTTTTCATACTCGGCTGACTTTTTTGCAGCCGC
>CANRDG010000060.1 GCA_947629275.1 uncultured Clostridia bacterium
ATAGCAAACGATATGGGAGCAATAATTTATTAGGGCGGTGTGAGTATGTTCAATAAAAAAGGACTTATAAAAATTTCAACGCTTCTTATGGCTGCGCTTATAATACTCGCGGCGGCCGTCGTTGTTTTTCAGTACAAACAACTGGACTACATCTTCAACGGTAAAATGGTCGCTGCAACGGTCGTAGAAGATCTCGGCGGCGACAAGGTAAAGGTCGTCTATGTCAGCGACGGCGGCGAGGAGATATTCGCAAAAGCAATAGTTAAGCAAAACGTCGCAAAAGGCGATAAACTCAACCTTTACTACAGCAAAAAACATACCGACGTGCTGTATCAGATACCCAGCCGTTCGATGATAATAATGTTCGATGTCGTTCTGCTTTTCGTAGAATTCTTAGGTTGGTCGCTTGTCATGCGTATGCTCAAAAAGCTCCGCAAGTATAAAAAGCTCGAGAAAAAAGGCGTAAAAACGCAGGCAACTATAACGTCCGTAAAAAATACCAGCGGCGTTTTGGGCGCTGATATAGAGTTTACTGATGCAAGCGGCAATAAGCGCACAACGGTCTATTACCCCACCAGCGACATACCCATCGCAGGCGAAACACTCGACATAATCTATTACATCAAGCGCACAGGCAAGATAGTTTTCATTGTACCCAAGGACGAATAAGCATGAAAAAGGAAGTAATTTTGAGGATAGCGGCGGTCGCGTTTTTCGGCGCGGCCTGCCTTTTCTGTATCTATAAGACCGACAAAGCCGTTGATGCCGTAAGGTTCGTATCATCGGCGTTTTTTCCTATTGTGATAGGTCTTGCGGCCGCTTTTATAGTTAATATTCCTATGTCAGCGCTGGAGCGCCTTTACCTCCGCATTCGTGCAGGCAGCAAAAAAGGCAAGACCAATAAAAAGGACAGCAAAACAAAAGGCAAAAAGTCCAAACTTACGGACAAACAAATCACACTTTCCGAAAGCGAGCAAAGAATACTCCGCTCGTGCAGTATAATAATAACAGTGCTTCTTATCGCAGGTGTAATAGCTTTTGTGCTGTTTTTAGTTATCCCCGAGCTTCGCGACAGTATGTCATCTCTCGGCGATGCAGCCGCACAGCTTCCCGAAAAACTCTCTCAGCACCGCGGCGACATCGAAGAGTTTTCACCCACGCTCGCTTATTATATCTTCGATTATGACAAATCACAGATCGCCGAAAGGATAGCAAACTGGGCTGTAAAAGGCTCGCCGCTTGCAATCGACCTTGCGTTTCTTATCATAAAGTCAGCCGCCATGCTGGTCTACTATATTATTGCGGCGTTCATAATAATGGTAAGTGTTCTGAAAGAAAAAGAGCGAATAATGGCGCAAACTAAAAAGTTTCTCGCCGCGCATTTCAACTGTGTTAAACTCGAGCGTGTCTTCAAAGAGCTGCGGAACATATCCTCAATTTTTTCAAGCTTCATAACCGGTCAGTGCCTCGAAGCCTGCATACTCGGGCTCATGTTTTTTGTCTCCATGACGATATTTCGATTCCCCTATGCGCTCGTTGTAAGTTCGCTCATCACCGTCTCCGCTCTGATACCTATTTTCGGCGCGTTTATAGGTCTAGCAGTCGGCGTGGTGCTCATCGTCATAGTCTCGCCTGTAAAAGCCGTCTGGTTTGTTGTACTGTTTTTTGTACTCCAACAGCTTGAAGGCAATCTCATCTACCCAAAAGTCGTCGGCAGCTCGGTAGGTCTTCCGCCTCTATGGACTCTTTTGGCAGTGATCATCGGCGGCGATATGTTCGGCATCATGGGCATGATATTCTTTATCCCTGTGTTCTCCGTCATCTATTCCGCCCTTTCAAGAATTGCAAATACCCGAAAAGGAGGCAAGCGCAAAGTTGAAAGTACCTGAAGAATTTTCCCGTACCGCTGCCCTCCTCGGCGAAGAAGCCCTGCAAAAGCTCAGGGAAACAAAAGTCGCTGTGTTCGGCGTAGGCGGCGTGGGCGGCTATGTGGTAGAAGCATTAGCACGCAGCGGCATCGGCAGTTTAACACTTATTGACAGCGATACAGTTTCATTAAGTAATATAAACCGCCAGATCATCGCCCTGCATAGTACCGTAGGTATGCCGAAAGTTACAGCCTTTGCCGCGCGCGTGAAAGATATAGCGCCAGATTGCTCTGTCACCCCTCTGCAAATGCTCTACCTGCCCGAAAACGCAGATTCTTTTGATATTTCTAAATACGATTATATTGTAGACGCCGTCGATAACGTCTCCGCAAAAATTGAACTTGCAACTCGTGCAGAAAAAGAGGGCGTAAAAATAATAAGCAGTATGGGCATGGGCAACAAGCTTGACCCTACCGCTATAGAAGTTTCAGATATTTATAAAACTTCCGTATGCCCACTGGCAAGAGTAATGCGCCGTGAACTCAAATCGCGCGGCGTGAAAAAGTTAAAATGCGTCTATTCAAAAGAGCCGCCCGTCAAAACAGGTGTGCGCACGCCGTCAAGCTGTGCGTTCGTTCCGTCCGCGGCAGGGCTGATAATCGCTTCCCAAGTCGTAAAGGATATAATTTATGGAGAATAACAAACGCGTGCTCACTAAGGCGCAAAAAGTCATGCAGTCTATCACAACGGCGTATTCGCATACACTCCTTACGCCGTTTTTCAAGGCAATAACCGAGTACCGCCTCATAGAGCCCGACGACAAAATTGCCGTCTGCCTCTCGGGCGGCAAAGACAGCGCGCTGCTCGCCATGCTGATGAAACACCTCTCGCGCCTGCGTGACGATATAGAGGTAAAGTATATCTGTATGGACCCCGGCTATACGCGGGAAAACCGCCAAAAGCTCGAAGAAAACTGCGCAATGCTTGAAATACCCATCCATATTTTTGAAACAAATGTGCTTGAGCAGTCTGAGAAGCAGTCCGAAAAATCGCCCTGCTTCGTCTGCGCGCAAAAACGCCGCGGCTGGCTGTATAAAACAGCGCAAAACCTCTGCTGCAATAAAATAGCCCTCGGTCATAACTTCGACGACGTCATAGAAACCACCGTCATGGGTATGTTTTTCGGCGGTCAGATACAGGGTATGCTGCCCATGGTCAAAAGCAACCATTTTGAGGGCATGAGGCTTATCCGCCCTATCTGCACCGTCCGCGAGAGCGATATTGTAAGCTGGGCGAGCGCAAACGAGCTAAGGTTTCTGCGGTGTGCCTGCAAATTTTCGCAGGGCGAAAACGCCTCTAAGCGCGCCTATGTCAAGCAGCTTATCGCTCAGACCGAAAGGGACGTGCCCAACATCAAGCAAAATATATTCCATGCCCTCTCCACCGCCGACTGCGATACGCTGATAGGCTATAAAGCCAATGGGAAGCGCCATAGCTTTCTCGAGCGGTTTGATAAATGAAGCTAATATTTGCGCTGTCGCATCGTCTTGTCGGCTTTAGCCTCCAAGCCGCCTGAAAAAATCCCTCGCCGCCATAAACGGTCGGCGGCGTACACCTTACGGTGTAACGGGCTTTTTTCGCCACTTGACCGACTGATAAGCAGTCGGTCAATGTGTGTGCTATCCCAACTTTGCGCGTAATCTTCTGTAACTTTTCAGCGAGCGCGTTTAGCGCCACACCCCAACTTCCCCAAAAGCAAAAACAGTATGACCACCTACACGCCGCTGGAAGAATATTCAGCTAGCGGTCTTCTCTTTCGGGTAGTATGTGGGCAGTGTATATTATAATCCCCCAAACATTTCTCTTGACTTTCCCAAAACCGTATGATATGATAATTAAGGCATTGCAGCCAAATTTAAAAAGGCAGGTGAACATGATGTTTACAGAAGCTTTCAAACGTTTCACAAAAATCAAATAAGCTTGGGAGAACGAGTAACATAAGTTCTCCCGCAATAGGAGGATATATGTATTTTTATCATGTAGTTTCTGACAGACCCAAGCAGGTCGGTCAGCGTTTTGTATTGAATGAAGAAAACCCCAACGGCGTGCACGAGCGTGTCTATGCGCAGTTGAGCGTAGTTGAGGATATTTACAAAAACCCGAAAAAATATGAGGGAGTAAAACTAAGCCACGAGGTCGATGTTGCCCTGCGTGAGCTGGCGCTGGAGAAAGTAAGACGGGAAAAGTATGCGCAATATCCGTCTCGTATGGCAGCGCTGTATGTCTCTCAAACGTATGAAGAAGCCGTGCGGTGGGGCGAATATTTTGCCCGTATTGGGCGCCCTACATACTGTGTCGCCAAAATAAAGGCAAACGGTAATTGCTATTTTGGCGATGCATATAAATGCTTCGACGGCACAGCCTCCGAGGAAGAAAATCTCCGACTGGCAGAGATATACTGGCAGAACAGAGCAAACGAGGACGACCACGAGCCGATAACAGAAGTACTTGTAGACGGCGAAATAGAAATTGTGGAGAAATTAAAAGAAATAAACGCAAATATTTAAGCCGCTTACGTGCAACAAAAAAGGAGGCCTTACGCCTCCTTTTCTTATTCTATCCCTTAAAACTCCAAGTCCCCAAAATATTCGTCAGCCTTGCCAATTCCCGTGTACGGCTCGTCATCATCGCCAACACCGTTGCCGTAATCGCCCTCATACGGATCATAATAATCGTCAATGTCATAATCGTAATCATCATATCCGCTGTCAAATATCGCCGAGTATAAATCATCGCCCAAAGCTTTCTTTATGTCCTTTTGCAGCTTGTCGGGGTCTATCGTCGCCGCGTATTGCTCAAGCTGCTCATCGTCAGTCGCGTCAAATGTCTTACCGCTCGGTATCTTTATGTCGGTAGCTTTCGTCTCTTTTCCCGTAAGCGATATGCTTATCAGCTTCTCACCGTTCATGCTCATCTCCGCGCTCATGTCCAGCTTTGAGGACGTCGAATCCGACTTCGCCGAAATGCTCATGCTCTGATCGCCGCTGCTTACCGAAATGTCAACGCTGCCCTTGAATGCGCCCGTCTCCTCATCAACTATCATGAAATCATCTATCTTGAAGCTCATGCTAGCCTCGCCGGGTATATCCAGCTTCGCCGAAACATCAGTCGCACCGTCGTCTATCTTCGCGCTAGCACTCATAGTGGCTTTTTCGCCGTCAATGTCAACAGCAAGACTTGCGCACGCAGCCTCGTCCTCAACATACCACAGCATAGAAAGCGACTCGCCGTCAATATCATACGCCATACCTGCAAATGTATCGTCCTGATAGTATACTGTAAACGGCACCGTCTCGCTCAGGTCGTCCGAATCTTTCAGTTCTGCAACAAGTTCGTTGACCGCGTCAATAATATCCTGCTTGCCTACCTGCTGCGCTTCAAAATATTTCGTGAACATATCCAGAAGCTCGTTGTCGGTCTTCAGCTTGTCTGCAACAGCCGTCACCATGTTCAGAACATCATTGCCGCTTACTATGTATTCTTTGCTGTCCAGCGTGTAGCTTACACCGTCTATCTCGCCCGAAACTTTTTCGCCTTCGGCGCCCTGCGGAGCATTTTTCTCTATCTCTTCAGCGTATTCATCGAGCTTCTTTTCAAGTATCTGTACGTCTTCATCGGACATCTCTTCGCCGTTCATCGTAAGGTACGGATTAACAGTGAAGACCTCAGCCAGAGTGTTTGTGCCCATTTCATCGCCGAGCTCGCCCTCAATTTCGCCTATAGCAGTTTCTATCTCTTCGCCCGTTATGTATAAGTACGCCGATGAAAGCTGCTTACTGCCAAAGTATATGTTTCCCGTAGATTCATCTCTGATGATGTCAGCGTTGATAAGCTCATCTTTGCCGTATTTTATGCCGAGCAAAGTCTCAATGTTGCCGTCCTTCGCCTTAACGTCCGACGTCAGCGCAATGTCTTCCAGCTTGTCAACGCCAAGTTCCTTAGCAGCGTCCTTGCCAAAGCTTACAGACAATTCACCCGAGAACGCCTTGTCAGACTGTCCCGTGAAAATGTCCTTGATGTTTTCGGCAGTGTTGCCAACAGTGCTTACCGCCAGCTTCGCGCTTTCGGAGATGTTGCCTACCTTCTGAGCAGCCTTGTCGTCAGCATCGCCCTCCACCTTGCCGCAGCCCGAAAGGAGCATAGAAGCGGAAAGGGTAACTGCAACAGCAGCCGCCAGTAATTTTTTCGTGAGTTTCATAATAATGACCTCCTCGTGTCAACGGTCAAAGACCGACTTTACCAAATCGAAGAACGGGCATAACGCCGCATTCTAAAGACATTATAACACCACCCACACTAAAAGTCAAGGATTTTTACTCGCTCACCCCACCGCATAACAGATTTTCAATATTTTTAACAAATTTAAAGCCGATTTTCTGTAAAATTTTGCGCTTACGCGCAGCCTGCGGAGCCACACGCTGACTGTCACAAGCAGTTGGTGTCTATGTTTGCGCTCCTGCGCCGTGCGACAGCACAAACAATATACGCAGAAAAAACGGTCTCACGCAAAAGCAGTGAAACCGTTTCTCACCTCTAACTTCTTACTTCTAACCTCTAGCAGCTCGCTTCTAATTCTCCAAAAGTATATCCCTGCTCTGTCAGCCTGTCTATCACATCGCCAAGTATCTCGGCGTTGGTCTGCGATACCGAATGCAGCAGGTATATCGCTCCGTCGTGCGCAGCCGAAACTATCTTCTCCTCCGCCTGCGCAGGGTCGGGCTGCGCGTTTACGTCCCAGTCAGCGTATGCAAAGCTCCACAGCACCGTCTCATAACCGCAGTCCGCCGTGTATTTCAGCGACGCCTCCGAATACTCCCCCATCGGCGGCCGCAGCAAATTCATCTCATATCCGTAATGCTCTTTCACATACTCATGCAGCGAGTTTATCTCCTCCGCACACTCACCCTGCGAAAGGTCGGGCATCGAATAATGCGACATCGTGTGGTTGCCCACCGCGTGACCCTCGTCTATCATTCGCTTTACCAGTTCCTCATTGCGTTTCGCGTAATCGCCTACCACAAAAAACGTCGCTTTTACGCCCTTTTCTTTCAGCACGTCAAGAATTTTCGTCGTGTAGCCGTTCTCGTACCCCTGATCAAACGTCAGGTAGATAACCTTTTCGTCCGTCTCTTTCATAGCATACGCACCGTACTGCGAATACGCCGCATTAAAATCTGTTGCCCCAACGGGTCTGTTTTCGTCGTCAACTATAACGCCCTGTCCGTAACCGTGCTTTTCCGTACTCAATTGCACATTGTTCACATTCTCTATAACATTCACAGCGCCGCGCACATAGCTCTCAGCCGCCTGAATGTATTTTTCGCAGTCTTCGTTCCAAAACCCCGCACTCTTT
This sequence comes from uncultured Clostridia bacterium, assembly GCA_947629275.1. Classification (GTDB taxonomy): domain Bacteria; phylum Bacillota; class Clostridia; order Oscillospirales; family Ruminococcaceae; genus UBA7477. The sequence continues at coordinate 7,282 of CANRDG010000060.1, forward strand.
GCCGCTCCTGCGCCCATTCCCGCAAGCGCCGCCGCTCCCACTATCGCCAAGGCAGTCCTTATTATCTTCATTTTCAATACTCCTTTTCAATATTCCTTTCAACTATAGTATTTGCCGCCGCCGCGAAATTATGAATACGCCACTTAAAAAAAATAAAAAACAAAAAGACCGCATACCCACAGGTACACGGTCCGGTTTTCAAATGCCTTAATTGCTCAGATACGACTTGACGAGCGCCTGCAACAGGTCGTCGCGGTCAATGTGGCGCACCAAGCTCCTCGCGTTGTTGTAAGTGGTTATGTATGTCGGGTCTTCCGACAAAATATAACCAACTATCTGATTTATAGGGTTGTAGCCTTTTTCTTTCAGCGCATCGTAAATGATAGTCAGCTTGCGTTTCAGCTCGGCTTCCTTGTCATCACTTACCGAAAATGTCATAGTCTGTTCATGCACGGCGTTCGCCCTCCTTTGTAAAAACATTTCAAGATAAATTCCTATTTATATTATAGACTATTTTTAGCCAAATAACAAGCCCTTTTAAAAAATTTTTGCAAGTTGTATATTTTGCAGCTGATAATTTTTGCTATATGCACAAATTTCAGGCAGACAAAACTATTCTCTTATCTTTGCGCCAAGCTCTCCAAGGGCTTTCAGTACCTTTTTCATAGCCGCGTCAGCCTGCTCGTCGGTGAGCGTGCCCTCGTGCGAGCGCATAACTATCGAGTATGAAACAGACTTCTTTCCGTCCTCTACCTGCTTGCCCCTGTAAACGTCAAACAGCTTCACGCTCTCCAGTATCTTGCCTACAGCATTTTTAATAGCCTTTTCAAGACTTGCAACAGGTATTCCGTCATCGCAAACTACCGAAACATCACGCGTTACAGCAGGAAACTTCGGCAGCGGCTTGTAAACGCGCTCCGTCGTAGACATTTCCATTACCCTGTCAAGATCTATCTTTGCCGCGTAGCAGCGCGTGCCTATGCCGTAATTTTCACAGCACTTAAAACTCAGCTCACCGAAAATACCTATCGGCACGCCGTCTTTCTTTGCAACTGCAACTCTGCCCGGGTGAAAAGCCGAAACTTCGTCAAAACCGCAGCCCTGCGCCGCAGCTTCGTATTCAACATCAAAGCAGCCTACCCTGTCAAGCAGCGTTTCAACAGCACCTTTCAGCGTGAAGAAATCGTCGCTTCCGCCAGCATTGTAAAAACCTATCGTCAGGCGCGGCGGCTCGTTCGGAAGCTCCTCTCCCTCAACGGGTATATACTCGTTACCCAGTTCAAACAAATACGCGCACGCATTGCGGTTGCTGTAGTTTTTAGAGAGTATCTCGCACATCGAGGGCAGCGCGGTCGTGCGCATAATGCTGGTGTCCTCGCCGAGAGGATTTGTGATAGTAACAGCCTTGCGCAGTTTGCTCTCCGCAGGCAGGCATATCCTGTCAAGGTACTTGGGCGATATGAACGAATAAGTCGTTATCTCGTTGTATCCCAAAGCCGTCATTACCCTCTTTACTTCCCTTTCAAACTTGTGCTTCGGTGTAAGCATAGCCTGCGCTGTTCCTCTTATAACCTCGGACGGTATGTTGTTGTAGCCGTAAAGGCGCGCAACTTCCTCCGCAATGTCGCTCATATTTTCTATGTCTATACGGTAATAAGGCGCGTAAGCCCTGCCGTCTTTGACAGTAAATTCAAGCTTTTCAAGATACTTTATCATGTCTGCTTCTGCTATATCCGTGCCGAGGAACGCGTTTATCTTCTTTGCGTCGAATGGCGCGCTCGCAGGCGTGTGATCCGAACAGTCGCAGTCAATTATCTCTTTCAGCGGTTCGCCTGCTTTAAGTATCTCAACAAGCTGCAAAGCCCTCATCAGCGCAGGCACACACTGCTGCGCGTTCAGACCCTTTTCAAATCTCGCCGAAGCGTCCGTGCGCATACCCAGCTTTTTGGCAGTCGTGCGTACCGAAGCCCCATCAAAGCAAGCCGACTCAAACACAACAGTCACCGTGTCGTCCATGATACCGCTGTATTCGCCGCCCATAACGCCTGCAACAGCCGCAGGTTTCTCAGCATCGGCAATAACCAGCATTTCCTCCGAAAGCGCTCTTTCAACGCCGTCAAGAGTCATAATGCTCTCACCCTGCTGTGCATGACGAATGTTAATCTCTCCGCCCTTAACGTAGCGCAGGTCAAACGCGTGCATAGGGTGACCGTACTCCAGCATAACATAGTTTGTTATGTCAACAAGATTGTTTATAGGTCTTACGCCGCTCGCCCTCAGTCTTTCTCTCATCCACCGAGGCGACGGCTCTATCTTTACGTTTTTAACAATGCCTGCCATGTATCTTGAGCACAGCTTCGGGTCGTGTATCTGAACTTTCAGATAGTCAGCGATATTGCCGTCAATGCCGTTAAATACGGGTTCTTTTATATCGAGCTTTTTGTCAAACGTCGCGGCAGTCTCCCTCGCAAGACCTATAACAGACATACAGTCGGGGCGGTTTGAGGTTATCTCAAATTCCACCTGCGTGTCGTCAAAGCCTATCGCCTTGCGAATGTCCGTTCCCACCGTTCTGTCGCAGTCCTCGCCGAGAATGAAAATACCGTCCTCTATAGCATACGGAAAATCATGCACGGTAAGCCCCAGCTCACTAAGTGAACACAGCATACCGTTCGACGCCACGCCACGCAGTTTGCCGTTTGTAATTTTGACCTGCTTGCCCTCGTGCAGTACGGTTGACTTGTGCTTTGCAACAGGCACATAGTCGCCGACACTGACATTCTGCGCGCCCGTAACTATCTGCAAAGGCTCGCCCTCGCCAACGTCTACCATAGTAATGAACATATGGTCAGAGTCGGGGTGCCGCTCGGTAGAAAGCACCTTTCCCACAACAACGTTGGAGATAAAGTCGCCCTCTTCTCCGTACCTCTCCACCTTTGAGCCTGAAATTGTCAGCCCCGAAACAAATTCTTTTATCGGCATATCGCAGTCAACATAGTCTGCCAGCCACCTCATTGAAAGATCCATTGTAATGTTTCCTCCCGTTTATTACTGTCTTTGCGCTTGCTCCCATTTCTCACGCCGCTTGGCGTCCAGCATATCATCGAACATATACTTGTAATCAAGGTAATCCTTCCACTTTTTAACGTAGAATCTGTATTTGTTGTCTTCCACGTCCGTAAGGTCTATCCACACAGAATCCTGTATGCCGTTCGTGCTGTGTATGGTCGGCTGTAGCTTTTGTATGTCAAGATACTTTATCAAAAGCTTCGCTTTCGGAATGTATAAATAATCGTTCAAAAAGTAAAATGTCTTGAACATAAATTCCGTCTGCGAAAGCTCGTATTCCATTCTCTCGTATTCTTCGGGCGAAATAGCGTTCGCAGTGTCAAGCCTCTTCTGAATTGCCTTGCTCGCTTTCTTTACCCATTTCCCCGCAAGCCATATGTAAAATATAACCGCCGCCAGACCTATCACAGCGCCGATTATCATACTTGCCTCTGTCTGAAAGGCGGCAAACGCTATCGACCACAC
>CANRDG010000061.1 GCA_947629275.1 uncultured Clostridia bacterium
ATTCCTCGCTCTGTTTGCGAAGCTCTGTTTTTATTATCTTGCCGCTTATGGTCTTTGGCATTTCGTCAACTATCTGCAATACCCTTATCCACTTGTACTCGGCAAGTTTTGCGTTGCAGAAGTTCTTAATGTCGTTCTCCAGCTGCTTTGACGGCTCGTAGCCGCTCGAGAGCACTACCACAGCTTTTATTGCCTGACCCCTCAGCTTGTCGGGTATTCCTATAACTCCGCATTCCATAACGGCAGGGTGCTCCATCAGCACGTTCTCAATCTCCGAAGGCCCTACCCTGTAGCCGCCTGTTTTGATTATGTCGTCAAATCTGCCGTTGAACCAGTAAAGACCGTTTTCATCGCGCCATGCGGAATCGCCCGTGTGGTATGCGCCGCCGCGCCATGCGTAAGCCTGCTGCTCCTCGTTATCTAGGTACTGACAGAAAATACCCGGCTGCTTGCCTCCCTCGGGGGGTATAACAACTATTTCGCCAATCTCGCCGTCCTTGACCTTTTTGCAGTCGCTGTCCCAAAGCTCTATGTTGTACAGAGGATTTACCCTGCCCATAGAACCGTGCGTGGGCGCGTAGCCTGTCATGTTGCCGAGCAGCAGCGTTGATTCCGTCTGTCCGAAGCCCTCATAGATAGGCATACCAGTCTTTTCCTCAAACAGTCTGAACACCTCGGCAGCGAGCATTTCGCCGGCAGTTGAGCAGTGTTTCAGGTTCGGCATAGGGGGAATCTCCTTGCGCACCAAATATCTGTATACCGTCGGCGGAGCGCAGAAAGATGTAACGCCGTAGCGGTTTATTATCGTAATAAGATTTTTCGGCTCAAAGTTGTCAAAGTCGTATACCATTATCGCGCTGCCAACTGCCCACTGACCGTATATCTTGCCCCATGAAGCCTTTGCCCAGCCCGTTTCAGCCACCGTAAAGTGCAGACCGTTGTCCTCAGCCTGCTGCCAGTATTTAGCGGTAGGAACGTGCGCCAACGGGTAGGAATGATCGTGCATAACGCCCTTGGGGTAGCCTGTAGTACCGGAAGTAAAGTACATAAGCATAGGCTCGTAAAGCTGAGTAGGTATGCGCTCCCAGTGGTCGTCGGCATTGTCAATAGCATCGTCAAAGTTTTCAAAGCCGTCCGCATACCCCTGCGCGCACCACAGTTTGCAGCCGTCAAGCTGCGATTTTGCCAGTGCCGCCTTTACTTTCTTAGGGAAATCGTCCTGCGCAGTACACAGCACACCCTTTGCCTTTGAGCAGTTTAGACGGTAAACAAGGTCGTCCACCGTCAGCTGATTTGTAGCAGGAATAGCCACAACGCCAAGTTTCAGCAGTGCTACAACAGCTATCCAGTATTCGTAATGGCGTTTGAGAACGAGCAGTACCCTGTCGCCCTTTTTAAGACCTGCATCTTTGAAAACATTCGCAGCCTTGTCGCTAAGTCTTTTTATGTCGCCGAAGGTAAACACGCACTCGTCGTTTTCGGTGTTGCACCAAACCAGAGCCCTTTTGTCGGGTTCTTCCGTTGCTATCGCATCAACTATGTCATAGCCGAAGTTGAAATTATCGGGCAGATTCAGCTTAAACTCCGTCAGCCTGCCCTTTTCGTCTACTCTTTCATAGCAGTATTTCTGATATATGCTCATTATCCGTTGTCCTCTTTTTTACTGATTTTTTGTAAAGTTTCACTGTCCGACAGCCGTGCTTTTGGTCTCGCTGCCTATCTTGCGGAAACGCTCGTAACGTTTCTGTATAAGCTCGGGTTCTTCCGTAAGCTGTGCCAAGTCTTCTATAAGCATAGCGCGCAGCCTGTCGTAGAAAGGCTTTGTGCCTATTTCTTTTTCGGAAAGCACCTTTTCTATAATACCCAAAAACTTTGCATCTTCAGCAGTAAGCCGCAGACTTGCCGCCGCTGCCTCAGCCTTTGCGGAATCTTTCCACAGTATGCTCGCGCAGCCTTCGGGAGAAATTACAGAATACACAGAATTTTGCATCATATATACCCTGTCAGCCACCGCAAGAGCCAGTGCTCCGCCGCTGCCGCCTTCGCCTATAAGGATAGAAATTATCGGCACACACAGCGTTGTCATTTCCATAAGGTTCTCTGCTATCGCCTGCCCCTGACCGCGTTCTTCTGCGCCAATGCCGCAGTACGCGCCCGAGGTATCTATAAAGCAAACAATAGGTCTGCCGAACTTTTCAGCCTGCTTCATAAGCCGCAGAGCCTTTCTGTAGCCCTCGGGGTGGGGCGCGCCGAAATTTTTAGCCACCCTTTCTTTCGTGGTATGACCTTTGTCGATCGCAATAACAGTAACGGGTGTGCCGTCAAGCCGCGCAATACCGCCGACAATAGCAGCGTCGTCTGAGAAACGCCTGTCACCGTGCAGCTCTATAAAATTTGTAAAAATGTTTCTGATGTAATCGCCGCCCGTAGGTCTGTTTATGCTGCGGGCCTGCTTTACTCTGTCATAAGGTGTCTGACCCATCGTCTTAACCCCCATTATGCATATTCAAAAGCTCCGCGAGGAGTTTTTTCTGTTCTCTGCGCGGCACTATCTGATCGATAAAACCGTGCTTCAGTACGAAATCAGCCTTCTGAAAGCCCTTCGGCAGAGCCTTTTTAGTGGTCTGCTCGATAACTCTCGCCCCTGCAAAACCTACCGTTGCATCGGGTTCTGCAAGAATAATGTCGGCTTCCATAGCAAAACTTGCCGTAACGCCGCCTGTCGTCGGGTCGGTAAGCATTGCAATATACAAAAGCCCTGCATCGCTGTGGCGTTTTACAGCCGCGCTGGTCTTCGCCATCTGCATAAGAGAAACAAGCCCCTCCTGCATTCTCGCGCCGCCCGAAACTGTAAATCCCACCACGGGCAGACGGTTTTGCAGCGCGTATTCAAAGAGCCTTGTTATCTTCTCGCCGACAACGCTGCCCATGCTGCCCATCATGAAATACGGCTCCATAACGAAAATGCAGCAGTCCTCTTTGCCTATTTTTGCCCTGCCGCATATAACGGCTTCAGTCTCACCGCTCGCGTTGCCGACCGTTTCAAGCTTTTCCTGATAGCCCGGGAACAGCAACGGATCTGTAGACTGCAAGTCTGAAAACATTTCTTTGAAAGTGCCCTTGTCCACCGTCATGTTAATGCGGTGGCGTGCCTTCATGCGGAAGTGATAGCCGCACGGGCACACCAAGCCGTTCGCCCAAAGCTGACTTATAGGTATCTCCTTGTGACAGTTAGGGCAGGTCTTCTCGGGCTCTCCTGCGTCCTGCTGAATGGGCGCGGCAGTTCTTCCGCCCTCCTCCAGCTGATTTTTCGGTTTAAGAAAATTCAGTAATGCCATTTTATTTTCACCAACCAAATTAAAATTTGTATATGTTTAAGCTAATGATGCCTGCGAAATTTAGCAGCACAAATGCTCCTTTTATCTTTGTTCTTCGCTATGTTGCCAAACAGTTTAAAATACGCGGCGTAAGCCGCACCTTAACTCTAAACTATTCATTATTCACTCTTTCACTATTCACTAATTCTGCTCCGCAGGCTGCGCGTAAGCGCAAATAATACACAAAGCATTAGCACGCGCTAAAGCAGATAACTTTATCTATTCCCCATAAAAGTGAGGTCATAATCTCCCGAAATAAATCGGTCGTCGTCTATAATGCGCAGCTGCTCTTCAATGTTCGTCGCTATGCCCTCTATCACAAGCTCGCACAGCGCCGCACGCATTTTTCTAAGAGCTTCTTCTCTCGTGCCTGCGTGTACTATCAGCTTGCCTATCAATGAATCATAATACGGCGATACCGAAGTACCCTCAACAAGGCTGGTATCGAATCTAACGAACGGTCCGCCCGGTATGTGCAGCATAGTAAGCGTACCACAGCTCTGGGCGTTTATCCTGCATTCTATCGCACTTCCGCGCATACGGATATTCTTCTGCTCAAAGTTTATGCCTATGCCTGCCGCTATGCGTATCTGCCATTTTACAAGGTCTATGCCCGTAAGCATTTCAGTAACGCAATGCTCGACCTGCAAGCGCACGTTCATTTCCATGAACCAGAAATTCCCCTCTTTATCAAGCAGAAATTCCATAGTTCCAAGACCCACATAGCCTATCTTCTTTACGGCGTCTATAGCAAGCTCTATTATCTTATCTCTCTGCGCTTTATCTACCGCAGGAGACGGCGTTTCTTCAATAAGCTTCTGGTTTCGCCTCTGCATAGAGCAGTCGCGCTCGCCAAGGCACACAACGTTGCCGTCCTCGTCGGCCATTATCTGCAATTCAACGTGCCGCGCAGGAAAAACATATTTTTCCAAATACACAGAACCGTCGCCGAAAGCAGAAGCGGCTTCTGCGGTCGCCTGCATATAGTTATCTTCTATTTCGTCCTCGCTGCGTATAAGCCTTATACCTCTTCCGCCGCCGCCAGCGCACGCTTTGAGCATAACGGGGTAACCCAGTGCTTCAGCGGCTTTTTTAGCTTCATCTGCCGATGACAGCGCCTTTGTACCCGGTATTACGGTAAGCCCCGTGTCAGAGATAAGCTCTTTAAGCACCGCCTTGTCGCTGAGGCGCTCCATGCCCTCTGGGTCGGGACCTATAAAAACAATGCCGTTCTTTCGGCAAAGACGTGCAAAATGCGCGTTCTCGGACAAAAATCCGTAGCCGGGGTGTATTGCCTGCGCGCCCGAAAGTATCGCAGTGCTGACTATCTGATTTTCGTTAAGATAGCTTTCACTCGCCTCCGGTGCGCCTATGCAGTAGCTTTCATCAGCAAGAGCAACGTGCAGAGCGTTTTTATCCGCCTCGGAATACACCGCCACGGTGGCAATGCCCATTTCCTTGCAGGCTCTTATTATCCTTACCGCTATCTCGCCGCGGTTGGCGATAAGTATTTTTGAAAACATTTCTCAATCTCCGCTTCGCAGATCATTTTTTGTCGGTAACGGCAAACGAAAATTCCGCTGCCACTGCCACTTTGCCGTCAACGCAAGCCGTACCCTTTGCAAAATAGAAAGGCGGCTTCGCTCTCGTTATAGTGCAGCGCGTTTCAATGGTGTCGCCGGGGCGTACCGATGAGCGAAACTTCACATTGTTAAGCCCGGTATACACAGGCAGCTTGCCCTCGCTTATAGCGTCCTGCAAAAGCACACACGCCGACTGCGCCAGTATCTCGCAAAGAATAACGCCCGGCACAATAGGGTTTCCAGGAAAGTGACCTTTTAGAAAGAACTCATCGCCCCGCACCTTGTAGTGCGCAATAGCCTCGCCGTCAACGTTCTCGGCATCGTCCAGCAGCAGCATATTATCCCTGTGGGGGAGTATCTTCATAATGTCCTCGCGCTGCATCTCAAGCCCTCCTTATTTTGAAAAGCTCGGTGCCGAACTCAACTACCTGACCGTTGGTAACACATATCTCGGCAATCTCGCCGCCAACCTCCGCGGTTATCTCGTTCATCATCTTCATAGCTTCTATTATGCAAAGAGTCTTGCCCTGCTGTATCTTGTCGCCCAGAGAAACAAACGGTTCTGCGTTCTCGGCAGGCGCAGCGTAAAACACCCCGACTATCGGAGATCTTACAACAAAGCAGCCATCGTCTGCCGCAGGTTTTGCGCTGGGCGCAGGAGCGCTCTGAACGGGCGCAGAAACGGGCGCTGCTGCCACCGCTATGGGTGTGCGCTCCAGTCTTACGCCGTTTTCGTTTATCTCCAGCGCGGTAAGGTCAAGCTCTTTCATAAGCTCTGCGTATCTTCTTATATCGGAATCTTTCATATCTGAAATATCCTCCTTATCGACTTTTTATATCTTTATATTTTTCTGAACGCAAGGCAGGCGTTGTGACCGCCGAAGCCGAGCGAATTTGAAAGCGCAAGCGTTATATCAGCCTTTACAGCCGTGTGCGGCACATAGTTAAGATCGCATTCGGGGTCAGGCTCGTTGAGGTTTATTGTCGGCGGTATGATGCCGTCTCTCAGCGCAAGTATGCAAGCCATAGCCTCTATAGCTCCTGCCGCGCCCAGCATATGTCCTGTCATAGACTTAGTAGAGCTGATGTACGCCCTTCTCGCGGCATCTTCGCCCATAGACTTCTTAACAGCCATGGTCTCTATCTTGTCGTTCATCGGTGTGCCTGTGCCGTGCGCGTTTACATATACAACGTCGCTTTCGGTGTAGTTTGCCTCTGCCATAGCCTGCTCCATAGCCTTTGCTCCGCCCCTTGCTTCTGGGTGCGGCGCAGTTATGTGGTGTGCATCGCAGGTAGAGCCGTAGCCTACCACCTCGCCGTAAATTTTCGCGCCTCTCGCCTTTGCGTGTTCGTATTCTTCAAGAATAAGCGCAACCGAGCCTTCGCCGATAACGAAGCCTGCTCTCCTCTTGTCAAACGGCAGAGAAGCCGCATCGGGGTCTGTAGCAGTTGAAAGCGCCTGCATATTTGAAAATCCTGCAACAGCGCATTTTGTTATAGTTGACTCAACGCCGCCCGAAATTACCGCGTCAGCGTATCCGTGGCGAATGAGCCTTACAGCCTCGCCTATAGCGTTTGAGCCCGAAGCGCACGCAGTAACTGCCGGCATAGCAGGACCCTGACAGTTGTGCTTTATTGCGATAGTGCCGGGCGCCATGTTGGGTATCATCATAGGTACGAACAGCGGCGAAACTCTTTTCGGACCGCGTTCCATAAGCTTTGTGTGCTCCGTTTCAAAGGTAGCCATACCGCCTATGCCAACGCCGTAGTATACAGAAAATCTTTCGGGGTCTACATTTCCTTCTATGCCGCTGTCAGCGCAAGCCTGAGCCGCAGCCGCAACGGCAAGGTGTGTGAACCTGTCGCTTCTCAGCGATTCGGCTTTTTCCATATAATCCAGAACGTTGAAGTCCTTGACCTCTGCACCCAGTTTTGCTTTAAAATCCGTAGTATCAAAAAGCGTTATCGGCGCAATGCCGTTTTTGCCGTTTTTAAGGCTCTCCCAGGTGTCGGCAACGTTATTGCCCACGGGCGTTACCGCGCCAAGACCCGTAACTACAACTCTTTTCCAAGCGTTATCCATTTTCATCTACTCTCCTATATAAATTACATAGCTATGCCGCCGTCTACCTTTATTACCTCGCCGGTAACGTAGCTTGCCTTTACCAGAAATTCAGCCGCGTCAGCAATATCTTCGGGGCTGCCCATTCTTGCAAGGGGTATCATCTTCAGAAGCGGGTTTTCCGTCTGCGACTGTGTCATGCTCGTCTGTATAAAGCCCGGGGCAATAGCGTTGCAGCGTATGCCTCTCGGTGCAAGTTCTTTTGCAACCGACTTTGTAAGACCCACAAGACCAGCTTTAGAAGCCGCATAGTTGCTCTGACCTGCATTTCCCATAAGACCCGAAACCGAGCTTATGTTGATAATGCAGCCCTCTTTCGCGCGCAGGAAAAGCCCCGTGCAGTGGCGTATCATGTTGTATGCGCCCTTGAGGTTTACGCTTATTACCGCGTCAAAGTCTTCCTCTTTCATAGTCGCAATAAGTCCGTCGCGCGTAATGCCTGCATTGTTTACAAGTATCGCAGCGCCGCCGAAATCGGTCTTTATCTGCGCGACTGTTTTCTTAGCGTCTTCAAAATTAGAAACATCACAGTAATAGCTCTTTATCCTAACGCCGTATTCCTTTGTAATGTCCTCGCATACTTTTTTAGCAGGCTCATCGCTGCCCACATAAAGAACGGCTATGTCAGCTCCCATAGAAGCGAGCCTTTTCGAGATAGCCTCGCCTATACCCTGTGAGCCGCCTGTAACAATAGCGGTCTTGCCGCTTAGTATCTTGTCCATATCAAGCACCACCTTTTAAAATTCTATCGTTATACAAGTGTTCATAAATCTTATTTTTTGCTTACGCAGCGCAGGAGCGCACACATTGACCGCCTGTGAGCAGTCGGTCAAGTGCAGAAAAAATCCCTCGCCGCCATAAACGGTCGGCGGCGCACACCTTGCGGTGTGACGGGCTTTTTTCCTTTGCTGTCAACACTTTGCGCGTATATTATACTGTAAATTTTCAGCGAGTGCGTTTAACCGCCTCACAAAACACCCCAGCTCCCTTAAACATAAGTACCACCCCACGTTGATGGAAGAATATTCTGCCGGCGGCTTCTCTTTGGGGAGGTTTGTGGGTGGGTATCAAAAACAAAATAACGAGAGAAAAGAAGCGTGTTTTTTCACTTTGCACGGCGTTCCAGAATGGAACGCGGCAAAAAAGCTAAGGTCTTCTCAAAGGGAACGCCCTCTCTTGCAAGGGATTAGCGTTCCCTTTGGGAACGCCCGAAGAATTATTTCGCCCCAAAATTAAAAGCGAAATAATTCTTCACGCGGTCGTTTACGACCGCTGCATTCATTGAAAACAGTCCACAGGACTGTTTTCTAATTCACCTCTTGCAGAGCGCCTGCCGTATGGGGCTTTCGCCGTCTGCGGACGGCGACGGGGGCGTTGCCCCTCGACCCTATGACCCTTTTGAAAAAGGGTCGATCGAAAACTTTTCCTTTCTTGACAGGGACTTAAACTTTTGCGCTTTGCGCTTTATTTCACCTCAGCAAAAATCGTTTCCATTTCTGCCGTGCAGTATGTCTTTACGTCCGCGCTTATTTTCTTTATCATGTTGATAAGCGTTTTGCCCGGACCTATCTCTATAAATGTGTCCGCGCCCTGAGCTATCATGTTCCTTACTATCTTTTCAAACTTTACGGGACTGCATATCTGCTTTGATAAAAGCTCCCTTTCGTCGCCCTCGTAAGGCATGGCGGTAACGTCCGAATAAACCTGCGTTACGCCGTTTGCAAACTCTACATCTTCAAGCACCTTTGCAAAGCTTTCAGCCGCGCCGTTCATAAAAGGCGAATGGAACGCGCCCTTTACTTTAAGCGGTATAGCCCTGCCGCCTGCCGCCTTTACATCAGCCGAAAACTGCGGCATTTGTTCGGTAAGCCCTGCAACGCTCACCTGATCGGGGCAGTTGTAGTTCACGGGGTATACCTGCGAATAAGCGGCACAAAGCTCTTCTACCTTTTCATTAGGCAGTTTTACCACCGCCGCCATAGAGGTGTCAAACTTCTCTGCCGCGCTCTGCATAAGCTCGCCGCGCTTGCACACCAGCTTAAAGCCGTCCTCCAACGTCAGCTTTTCAGCCGCCGTAAGAGCAACTACCTCGCCCAGCGAAAAACCTGCGACCATATCGGGCTTTATACCCTTTTTCTGCAAAACCTTAAAAGCCGCCATTTCAACAGCGAAAAGGCAAGGCTGCGTGTTTTTCGTCTCTTTAAGCTCGTCCTCGCTGCCCTCAAAGCACTGCCTTGAAGTACCCTCGCGCAGGCTGTCGCACAGTTTGAAAACCTCTGCCGCCGTGCCGTATTGCTCGCAAATCTGCTTGCCCATTCCGGGGAACTGATCTCCCTGACCGGAAAATACAAATGCTATTTTACCCATTTTTCTGCCCCCGAAAGAACGACCTCGGTCTGTTCCATAACTTCTTTGATTATCTCCGCGGCAGGCTGTTCTTTGTTTACAACAGCCGCTATCTGTCCCGCAAGGAAGCAGCCTTTTTCAAGGTCGCCCTCCTGCACTGCAAGACGAAGCGCGCCGCCGCCCATTTTTTCAAGCTCATCGTCGGGCATTCCGCCGTATTCAGCCTTTGAGTAATCTCTCGCAAAGCGCGTTCTCAAGCTGCGTACAGGGTGACCGAGCCTCTTGCCCGTAACCATGGTGCAAAGGTCGTTAGCTTTAAGTATCTTTTCTTTGTATGTCGGGTGTATGCTGCATTCATATGCCGAAAGAAAACGTGTGCCCATCTGTATGCCGCACGCGCCCAGCATAAACGCCGCTGCCGCACCTCTGCCGTCAGCAATGCCGCCTGCCGCAATAACGGGCAAGTCAGTTGCATCGCATATCTGCGGAACAAGCACAATGGTCGTAAGCTCTCCAACGTGACCGCCGCTCTCGCCGCCCTCAGCGATAAGAGCAGTTGCTCCAACTCTCGTCATAAGCTTTGCCATAGCGACAGACGCCACCACGGGGATAACCTTTATGCCTGCTTCTTTCCAGCTTTCCATATATTTTGAGGGGTTTCCTGCGCCTGTCGTAACAACGGGCACTTTCTCCTCAACTACCACCTTTGCGACCTCATCGCAGAAGGGACTCATAAGCATAATATTCACGCCTATCGGTTTGTCGGTAAGCGTTCTTGCAATTTTTACCTGCTCTCTTACGTACTCGCCGGGTGCGTTTCCTGCCGCAATAATACCAAGACCGCCGCCCTCAGATACGGCAGCGGCCAGTTTTCCGTCAGCTATCCACGCCATTCCGCCCTGGAATACGGGGTACTTTATACCCAGCAACTCGCAAATACTTGACTTTATCATTTTGAGATTACTCCTGCTTGCTCTCGATGAACTTTACAAGGTCGTTTATGGTCTCTACCTTCTGATCGAGCTCTATTTCGATGCCTATCTCGTCTTCAAGGTTCATCAGCAGCTCAACGGTATCGAGAGAGTCAATGCCCAGCTCTTCAAAAGTGCTCTCCGGCTTGATCTCAGCAATGTCGCGGTCCGTGCGGTCTGCGATTATCTTTGCAATAGTTTCAAAAAGGTCGTTCATAATAATGTTCCTCCAAATATAATTTTTTGATGTCAGCAATGC
>CANRDG010000062.1 GCA_947629275.1 uncultured Clostridia bacterium
CACTGCGGGGATTTCAGGGTATATCTGTCTCGCAATGTGGAGTAATACTGTACTATCTTTTCCTCCCGAAAATGATACATATACATTTCCGTCAAAAGCCTCGTACCATTCTCGTATACGAACTTGCGTTAGTCTTACCTTTGCTTCAAGGGGGAGCGATTGCTTTTGAGCAAGTTCCCACGCATAATGTTGGCTCATATTAAGTACCTCCTATGTATTCGCAACGTGCGCCGCAAGCATATCGGCGGTATGAGTCCAAAGCACATTCGGGTATCTGTGAATGGCTCGTGTAAAATCGCTCCATTCTTCTTTGTCGGTAAATGCACCCATGTGATAACGGATGCACATAACCTCTTCCTCAGTCAACTGCATAAGGGTGGAGAGTATCATTACCGATTTGTCGCCGTGACCTTTGAGGAGCATATTGTTGTTATAGGTGTAATCTCCGTTCATATCCTTTTCGTAGGAGTCCACTTTACAGAGGTCGTGGAATAACCCTACAATGATCGGAGAGACGGGTCTTTCCCATTCTAATTTTTCGCTCTCTGTGAGGTCGATAAGGTAGTTGGCGACCGTGTAAGAGTGGTCGAATAAACCTCCGGGATAATTACCGTGATACTTTGTCGAAGCCGGTGCTGTAAAGTACCTGTTATCAATGCACCACTTCGTAACTGCTCTCAGATCGTAGTCTTGAATATTATCTTCCAAGAGTTCATTGAACGCTTTTAGTCTTTCTTTATGTGTCATCATTCTGCACCTTCTTTCTGTTTGATTAGTTCGCAGATAAAAGCCATATTGCAAGCGCAATGCTTATAGTGTGGTATACCACTCTCCTCGTCTATCGAGTTATTATCCTCAACAAACGATAGCCAATGGCGGTAAAAAGCATCTATGTATCTGCGTAATTCGACTTTTCTCCAATTCTCCGGGTCGTGATATTTTTCACAACCGTATTCTCTTACGAGTGCAATGTCTCTGATGATTTGACCGGGAACGAGGGATAGTTTCAGTTTTCCTTTGTCATCCTTTGCAATTTCCATAATGTACCTCCATAGTAGGAAAGCGAGGGCGGTGCATTGACCGCCGCTCGCCTTCCTTTTAGTTACCCAAGCAAATCGTCAAGGTTAATTTCGTCTGCCTTGACGGGGGTTTTCTTGGCGGGAGCGGCTGTCGCTTTCTTTACAGGGGGAGGGGTGATAACCTCTTCCTCGTCAAAACCGTCCGCAGGGCGTTTATCTGTCAAGCGCACAAAGGTGACATTTTTATCCGGGTTTTTGTTGGATGGCTGTATGTCGTGTTCAACATCACATTCAAGAAAACAACCAACAAGTTCTTCGGGATCAATGTCTCGCGCAGTCGGGTCGTTTAGAGCCATTCTTGCGAAATAGGAGAACGCATTAAGCGCGCCTTCATTGGTAGACCCGTCTTTCTTGATAAGGGAGAAACGCTCAATATGTGTTTGACCCTTAGCGGTTTTCATTTTGACTTCGAGTTTGCCAAAGGATTCTTTGTATGTCGCTTCGATAATTTTGAAGATGTGCGTACCTTCGGGAATAATCGAAAACCCTTCGCTTAATGTGATTTTAGCCATTACTTTTTACCTCCGTTATTCTTGAATGTAGTGTAAATACCGATACCGATGACAATAATTACCTCGGTTAATATCGTTGCGAGAATACCCGCTACAAAAGGATTTATATACATTTTATTTACCCTCCTTTATGGATGCAGTTGTGAGACGATAGCCTATCTCGGGAATGGTATACTGACTGAGTAAACCGTCCGCTTTTAGCCTGTCTTTGTCTATCTTGTTTGTGGTAGTACGGGAGACATCCCAACGATAGAGAGACCCTTTGAGAGATACCTTTTCAACCCCATCTTGGAATTGATTTACGGCATATTCCTTAATCATGTTGGTAAGGGTTTTATATCGTTTCTCTGTTTCCTCAATCCCCATATACGCACGGTTTAGTATCTCCTTACATTCTTCGGCTTCCGCAATTAGAGCAGCAATATCGGATTCCGGGTTGAGGTTATTTGTGCGTAATACTTTGAGGATGTCGGCATCTTTCTTCTCGTCATATACAGGAGACACGCCACCCTCTACGCAGGATTTCCACCACTTTTCTGCCTTTTTGACGAGCTTATCAAAGTCAGGGTATCTTTCGCTCACCTTAAAGGGAATAACAATGGTGTTACTCGATGAAGGAACAAACGCTTCGGGAGATTTGTAGTCCTTATCTTCAAGGAAAGATGCAACCATCATTACCGAGTCTACGCCAAGCAGATAGGCGTAAAGAGCCGCCTGCAAAGCGTAATATTCGGGAATATCGTTCTCCCAATCTTCGGAACGTTTGGTCGTTTTCATTTCAAGAACAGTAGTCGGTTTACTGTTCTCATCGTAGAGCAGATAGTCCCACATACCGCCGAAGATAGGAACATCACCGAAAAAGTCTCCCCATGTTTTTTGGAAGTAATTTTCGCCGAAAACATCGGTAGGAGTTTTCAACCCCGTCATGAAGTAAGCTCGGCGCATATACTCCGCTTGTTTCGGCTCAATGGTCTTACCAGCAATCGTGTAAATTGTGTCCTCGAAAGGCTCTTCATAAGTACGGGTGATTTCGCACCAAGTCTTGAACGGGGTGTTCCAAGCGTTCTTACCCATGATGGCAGCAAAACGAGTGCCGGTGATCTTCTTGGGCTTTTTCGGTGGGACGATTTTGATTTGTTGAGTGTCAAGCCATTCCATAATATTCAAACTCCTTTTCTGCTTTCTTAGGGCTAATTGGTAAAACGATTGCTTTTCCCTCACGGGAAGTGAGCCGCAACCCGTTCGTATCGCCGAGAAATTCTACTTTTACTGTATTTCCCATACATCCGATAGAACGAGAGAGAAGATTACCGTCAACATAGATTGTGCTGATTGCATCTTTTGTGAAAAAATGTTCAGTTGAAAGCCACGAATAAACAGTATCTTCTTTTTGCAATGTCACTTTTCCGCTTGCCGTAATATAAACGGTTTCTTTCTCGGAATCCTCTACGGTGACGAACATATCTTTTCGCTTAAATTTGGTAAGCGGAGGACGAATAAACATTGTTCCGTTTTCTGAGTTATCTTCCATCGTCCGAAAATGACAGATAATTACTGATGCGTTCGTAAGCATTGTAGCGGTAATGCTCTGTTTTTCGATTTCAACTTTTATCATACGATAAAGTTCTCGCGGGTTGTTCGGTAAAACATACGCTTTTGCATATTTGATAAGAGCGTTAGCGTCATCTACATTGAGTGTGAATTTCATTATTCTTCCTCCTCTTAAACCGGAATATCATCCGTCTCTTCCTCAATGTTGTAGTTCTCAATCATTTCGTTTACCGTGAGAATGAGTTTCTCACAAGCGGCTTTTTTGATAGAGGTAAATTTGTCCGTCTTGATAGCGATTTGCTGAATGAACTCCTCCTTGGAGGGGTCGATTTCTTTAAGTTTCTTCAAGGCGGCTTTTAGAGCGGACTTTTGCAAGTCATCGGCTTCGCCTTCGGCGTTAGTCAAGGTATTCTTGATCTCGGTACGCTCTTGGGTGGTAGCGGATTTCTTTTTTGGAGCAGGGGCTTCGGTTTCCTCATCCTCAGAAGGTTTGCCGGACTGACTGTCGAATTTGTCGGGGTCGAGTACATCAAGGATCAGAAAGTAAAGATAGCGGCGCATATATGTAAGTTCCGCACCGAGACCCTGTACCTCATTCATGCGGAATTTACCCGGCTCTGCGATAGACCTTGCTGTGAACTCTACCACAACCTCTTCGGACAAATTGTCAAGATTGATAAGTCTGCCGATTGCTTTTCCGTCCGGGAAAGTTGTGAGGAACACACAGTTGTATTTCGTGAAGATTTCCGTTGCGACCGGCACAATGTCCTCCAATTCAAAATACTTAAATTCGGCATGAAGGTTTATGCCTGTCTTTTTAACTCCTAATCCGAGGAAATCTTGTCTCGACAGTAGGAGTTTTTGCCAAATGTTGAGAGTTGCGGTATCAACATTGGTGCTTTTTGTTGCGGTTTTTTGAGTTGCCATAATTTGTTCTCTCCTTTACAATTTAATTAAACCATTTGATAATAGGGGCATCGGTGCTGCCTTTTTCCCAAATAAACCAAGCGTATGTAACCGCATTGGATTTGGAATACTTGTCAAAGTCTCCGTTCATTGCACAACAAAGACGGCTTGTGGAAACATAAACTTTTCGGGGGGGGGATTTATCAAAAAATGCCCTTCGTGTTTTTCCTTCGAGGAACTGTAATTTGAGGAACATTGCCACTTTATGACCGTCTGTAATAACTTCGAGAGCCTTTTCAACGAACTCCAAAGCGTATTTGTACGGTGGGTTTGTGATAATGTCTCCGTCAAATGGACTATCCCATTGAAGAAAGTCTATACCGCCCAAGCCATATCCCCGATCAATGAGGTCTGTGGAAAAAACCTTATAACCGTGAGATTTAAGGACTTTCGACAAATGACCCTCTCCGCAAGCGCACTCCCAAATGTTCTCGGAAAATGTTTCTTCTTCCAAGAGCAATTCAAGAGCCTTTGGCTCTGTGGCATAATAGTCGTTCGTTTCACGCTCATTTAGCGCATAGTTTCTCGCACCGAGAGTGGCATGAGCTGAACGGCTGTTTCCTGTCCAATCTTTCAAATTTACACCTCCTCTACCTCTAAAAGTTTAAGTGCCTTTTTCGCAAGAGAATTGATTTTGCGCGTGTTTTTCTTCGGGGGTTTAATACCGAGGAAATCATTGATATACCGTTTTGCGAGACGGATATACCAATCCTTGTCCACGCAGTCAATACTCAATTCGTTGTTGTTGTCAATCAGGCAATGCTCCGGCAAACCCGATATTTTTACATCATTACCTTTTTCCGAATGGGTCTTTACAAGTGTCCCGTATTTACGGTTGGCGGTTGCGTATACTCTGTTGCATTTCTGCACAGATACTTTTTCGTTGTCAACAATATGAAACGCTCCCGAATATTTACCCGAAGCCTTTGCTATGAGTTGAAACGATAGAATATCGTTACATTCGTTTATCGTCTCGTTTACGGGTACTCCTTTTGCAAAATAATCGAGTATCGCCTTGGAAACGATTGTTGCATTATTGTTGATATTGAACGCCCCGGCAGGGGCTATACCTCTTACCAACTGACCGCCTTTGATTTTTGTGCTACCGTCAATAGCGATTTCAACATAATTGTTGACATCCTTTTGTATGATTTCCGTAATGCAATCCTCTTCCAACTCAAAACCTGTGCGGTCTTGCCACTCTTGGCAAATTTCGTTATAAGTATCAAGATCGCAGTTATCAAGGGAAACCATAATACCGTCCGTGTTCAACTGTACGATTTTTAGAGTAGGACAATCGCTTACAAGATGATTCGTCAATTCCAATAATCGCAATTGGCCTGTTACGCATACTGACCGTCCCATAAGCGGATCGTAGAGATCGTTGTACGGGCTGAGCATCCCACCGTAGGTTGTATTTGCAACGAGCTTCAATGCGTTCGCTTTTGCTTTGTCACCCGACCTTTTTGCCTGTATGCGTTGCTCCAACATATCAGCGTAGACTTGCGGATTTGGTATATTTCGGGAACAATAACCATCAAGGGTCATAAGGTGAGGGTAATAACTCGCCACATCACGATTTCTGATCGAACGGTTTTCTGTCGCTTTTTCCCTGTATGTCGGAATAGCCCCGTGAATGCCCCCGTAACCTATGGTGCATTGACAATCCCCAATGTTGAAATTCAATTTACTTTTGAAAACCTCATAATCGGGAATTGCTTTATTATGCAGTCGGTCGAAGAAAGCGAACACATCTTGTGGGATATATTGCCGGAGAAGATTTGCAGGGTACTTATAGTCGCGTTCGTCTTGATAATCGTAAATCCGTTTTGCATCAAGGTAGGCTGCTGTCAACTTAGCATTTGTCATGTACATGGCTTTATGGTCATCCATGCCTTTTGCTCTACCGAGGAATACTTTATTGTCGAGGTAGTTTTTACGCAGATAATAGAGCTTCTCTGTGGCATCTACATCGTGTTTGCAGTAAAAGATAACCTCTTGCAGTTCCTCCTTAGTCAACGGACGGTCGATATTGAAGTCTACCGTAGATTCTCGAATATCCATGCCGAGATGCGCTTCTATTGCTTTTAGAGATAACCCCTGTTGGCAATCGTCCATGAGGTCGAACTGCTTAAAATAGACCTCGTTGTTTCGCATGAGCGGGTGTTCCCAACCATTGTTACCCTCAGCAACAATATAATCGTTGAGTTTCTTAATCTCTCTCGGTGACGCATCCAAAAGTACCGCTTTATGAATGAATTGGTCGTAGTGCTTATTATTGAAACCACCGAGTAACGGCTCTGTTTCTTTCATAAAAGCCCTGACTTCTTCATTGTCATTGTGAACGATAATATAGTTTTGCGTACCGAGTTCCTTTGCTACCAAGAGCCAATCGTAGGCGAATACTTCATAGTCGAATATGTAAATCATGCGAGTACCTCCAAAATTGAGTCAAGCATACGAAGGGAGAGGAGAAGCACAACACCCTCCATTACATAAAGGACATTTGGTAAAGCCATTCCGTTACCCCACATTTTGTACTCTGCACTATCCGAGTGAGGAACATCTTCGCACCACCAATCCGGCATACCTTGTAACCTCCCGCACTCGGTAGGCGTAGCCCGTCTAACCGATAATTCGATTTTGTCTCCAATCTCTATACCGTAAGCAACTGCGCCCGGACCCTTAGCAACAAGCGTATGAGCAATCCCACTTTCGTCTATCCCAATATCAAATTGCGCGTTCATTCCCTGATTGAAAGAACTCCGATCAAGAGCGTAGCAGAAAACAGGTTGATTATTCCCGCTTGTTCCTGCGGCAGCAGTTATGGTAGGACAGAAATCTTTTCCGATTTCAGCACCGCCCTGTTGAGTAGCCATTACGATAATTTCATTGGCACGAGTTTCGCCTATGTCGTTTACATTCAAGCAGTTGGCAATCAAGGTTTCATACCAAACTTGTGCTTCCTCTTTGTTATGTGGGCGTGTTCCTTTCCCGTATATAACACACGGTACTTTTTGACAATCATTTCTCCCCGCACAAAGGGTCATGGTTACATCCTTTGTGAGAGATTGATTATATAGGTCTGCACCTACTACGATGAATTGATCGTTGTTTGTGGCGATAGTTCCTGCTCGATCGTATTGAACAAGCAATCCTTTACCTCCACCTTCACATCCACATCTTTCACGAACACACAATGCAGTAAAGTCGGTCACTCTATTGTTGTGGTCTCCTGTGATAGTGGGTGAAGTGTCACCGTCGCCATTTCCACGGGCATCCCACACCCTTGCAGAAGAGCAACTTGCAAGAGGATGGGTAAATCCTTTCCACGTCTCTCGGCTCTCCGTAAAACTCCTTGACAGGCCTTCTCGCTCAAATAATACTTGTCCGGCACATTGTCCTCCAAAATCTGCCACAAGGAAGATTCTTCTGCGTCTTTGGGGTACGCCCCAAAATTCTGCATCGAGGACTCTCCAAGCGATTGAAAACCCGTCTCCCATAATGAGTCCGGCATCGTTCCAAGAGAGTTTTCCGTTTCGCTTCGGAGGTCGAGGAATAGAGGTATCACTTCCTTTAATTTTGCAGAGTTCTTCGAGGACAACTCGGAAGTCCTCTCCTTTATTTGAACTAAATGCGCCGGGAACATTCTCCCAAATTGCGATTGAGGGGTATTTTCCATTGGTCTCACACCTCATTTCTTTAATGATTCGTATGGCTTCCATAAATAGCCCCGACCGTTCACCGTCAAGTCCGGCTCTTTTACCCGCAACGGATAGATCCTGACAGGGCGAACCGAATGTAATAATATCAACAGGATCTATTTCTGCGCCGTTAATCTTAGTTATATCTCCGAGGTGCTTCATTTCAGGAAAACGCTTTTTAGTTACTTCAATGGGAAAAGGCTCTATCTCGCTCGCCCATAACGCTTTCACTCCGCATTGTTGGGCAGCAAACGGGAATGTCCCTGCGCCATCGAATAAACTACCGAGGGTTATCATTTTGCACCTCCTTTACAAAATAGCAACCGTTTTTCCGATAGGTTGAACACCGCTTTTTGAAAGCCTTAACGGTGTAGCCTGCATCGTCCACAAAGTCATAGCAGATTGGGTCTGCTTTTCCGTTGCAAGTCCGAGCAATTCGTCCGATACTCTGTGTCACAACCGCATAGTCTTTTTGCGGCGTGGTAAGGTAAAGCCGCTCCAAACAGGGAATATCTAAACCCTCTTTTGCCAAAGAGAAAGTCGCAAAGAGATATTTCTTTTTTCCCGTTCGCATATCCTCAATGGCTTTCTCACGCTCTGCCTTGCCGGATTTCGATGTCATCTTTCCACTTATCATTACGGCTTTTTCCCGCATTGGGTGAGGGAGTGTAACCATAAGGGTTTTGAGATGTTCGAGCCTGTCCGACAGGATCAGGGACGGGTGTTCGGCATTTGCTACTATTCTTGCGCTTATGTAGTGATTTCGGGTGAAGTCCTCGCAGAGATATGTAATGAGTTTGGAATAGTTAAGAGTTCCGTCTGTATTCAGACAGTCACGAGAAAGTTTGACTCCCGTATAGCAACTCTTGATACCTACTTTCATTACTCGATCTGCAACGGCTTCCTCCGGCACGGTGTAGACCACTTTTCCGAGAAGAGCGTAGGTCGCTTTAATCGTCCCGTCCGAGCGGTGTACCGTGGCTGATAAGCCAAACTTGTACCTTGCGGCAAGGTTATTGAGAACTTTATAGAATTGTGTCATAGCGGTAGGTGTCCCCGAACAACGGTGGCACTCGTCCACAATGATTACATCCCAAATGTCCCGATACCTTTCCAAGTCCAAACGGCACATTGTTTGTACGGTCGCGAAGGTGACTCCGCTACCGATGTTGACCTTACCCTCAGTTATCGTCCCTATGAGGTCGGTACTCATATACTGTTCGGCTCGTTCCTTGCTCTGCGTGAGTAAGTCTTTTGTGTGAGTAAGCCAAAGAGTTTTGAGTCCGAGGTCTGCCATAAGAGCGATACCCATTTGAGTCTTACCGCTTCCGGCAGGGCTTTGTAATATGCCGTATTTCTGATCTTCTACGGCGTTGACCGCTTCCTTCTGATAATCGTAGAGAGGTACAGAACAGTCAAAATTGACCTCTTTCCGCTCTGTAAAGGCACGATAAGCCTTCGCCGAGGAAATCATAGGGAGAATGTCTCTTAACACGCCGTAGGGCAAAATAAGGGCTTCTCCGTGGGTCTCATAGAGATAGAGGTCTTTCGGTGTATTACCAAGCCAAAAGTGCATCCGAAGTTTCTTTGCGTATTCCGGGTTGCTGATAATCAAATTGTTTTTGCACCATTGCACTAATTCAGAGGAAGGATGCTCGACTGTGATAGTGCTGCTAACGGTTATCTGCATTGTTTCACCCACCTACCAAGCGGCTTTCCGCACTCAAAAATGTCTTTGGGGGATATTGCCGCTTGTTGATTTTGCAAGGCTCTAACGGTGAAGTGTGGAAGCATATAAATTTGACTTTCAACCTTGACCGCAAACCATCCTTCGCCGTTACCGCACTCTTTCCACAACTCCATTGATAGATTTTGATTATCCTCGACACGGGAGAGGGCAAAGCCTTTTTTCGTGGAGCATACTTTGCAGTCGATAAGGTATGCTTTTTTGTTTTTAACGGCGATTATATCGGCGGGTTGTCCATCTTGATTTTGAGCGAAATTATGCGCCCAAAAACCCTGTACGGAAAGAAGCTCACATAGTTCCTGTTCAAAAGTATTACCGAGCTTCTTATTCGTCATTTTCGTCATCTCCTACGAGATGCGCCTGTCGGCGCAATTTGAGATTTTCGGATGCAAACATACAAGCCGGGGCGACTCCGAAACTGTAGTAGGCATCGTAGTTGTAGACAATGCCTGTGGTACCCACACCACGCACATAGTACGAGGTGCCGGTGCCGCAACTCCAAGGGGTAAGAGTCCACATCCACTCCTCAAAAAGCGGCACAATGTCTCTGTATTTGCGGTATTGGTCGCAAGAGAGAATCGTAACATAATCTTCACTCGTGCCGTATTTCTTATCTCCGTTATCGGCAATAAGATCAGAGGTTTGTTTGACAAGATGTCTGCGGTCAAGCAGATCGAGAAAGTTGGAATTAAGAACTCGTCTGAGAGACGAGGTACGCCAATCGTTTTTGTTATCGACATCAAAAGGCATTTCCTGCCACGGCTTCGCTGTCATTGCGAAATAATTGCCGTCAATAATGTCAAGACAGATAAATTCAATTCCGTTGTAAATGAAATGCTCGCCTATATTGAGTTTTTCGTTGTTGAAAGACATATTAAAATTTCCTCCTAAATTGGTATTGTGTTGCTTTGAACTTTCGTTCCTGTTCCTTACTACTGTCCCATTCCTTTTTCCATTGCTTGTACTTTTTACATTCGGAGTGACAAGTCACATGACGGTCGGGACAGTTTTTACACGGGTTCTTCATCAT
>CANRDG010000063.1 GCA_947629275.1 uncultured Clostridia bacterium
TACTCGCTTGGCGACATACACGCGGCTGTTAAAGGCTGTTACAAAGACTTGGCGGACAAGGTATACGAAAAGTACGGAGCGAGACCGGACACGTTCGGGGCTATGGGAATTTCGGCGATGATGCACGGATACATGGCGTTTGACAAAGGCGGAAAACTGCTTGTGCCTTTCAGGACTTGGCGAAACACCAACACGGCGTGCGCGGCAGGTGAGCTGACGGAGCTTCTTGGCTTTAACATTCCGCAGAGGTGGAGCATATCTCATCTGTATCAGGCGATACTTGACAAAGAAAGTCATATATGTGAGATAGCGTACATAAGCACTTTGGCGGTATATGTTCATCAGCTTTTGACGGGAGTCAGGGCGGCAGGCGTTGGCGATGCTTCGGGTATGTTCCCGATAGGCAGCGACGGCAAAAATTACGACAAAGAATATACAGAAAAAGTTGAAAAGCTGTTTAAAGAACATGGTTTTGAAAAGCCGCTTGCTCAGTTGCTCCCACAGCCTGTGCAGGCAGGAGAGAAGTGCGGTACTCTTACGAAAGAGGGAGCGGCATTTTTGGACGAGAGCGGAACTCTTCAAGAAGGTGTGGTATTTTGTCCGCCTGAGGGAGATGCAGGCACGGGCATGGCGGCGACAAATTCGGTACGCAGCGGCACGGGAAACGTATCGGCAGGAACTTCGGTATTTTCAATGCTGGTTTTGGAAAAGCCGCTTAAAGGCTGTTACCCCGAGATTGATGTTGTGACGACGCCTGACGGAAAGCCTGTTGCCATGGTACACTGCAACAACTGCTGCGGCGAGGTGGATTACTGGGTGAAGATGTTCGGGGAGTTTGCGAAGATGCTGGGCAGCGATATTACTAAAACACAGCTGTACGAAATTTTGTACACAAAAGCTGTTGAAGCGGCTGCCGACTGCGGCGGAGTTACGGCTTTCAATTTTATTTCAGACGAGCCTGTTGCGAATGTATACGGCGGCAGACCTGCATACATGCGAGAAAGCGACAGCAAGGCAGACATCGGCACATTTTTCAGGGCGCAGATATACGCGGCGTTGGCGGCACTGAAAATGGGAAATGACATTCTTTCACAAAAAGAGGGTATAAGCGCGAAGCTGTTTAACGGTCACGGTGGGCTTTTCAAGGCGGCAGGAGCGGCGCAGCAGTTTTTAGCTGACGGACTAAATACGCCTGTGGCTGTATCACAGACCGCAGGAGAGGGCGGAGCTTGGGGAATGGCTCTTTTGGCGAGATATGCTGCAAAAGGAAACAATATTTCTCTTGCGGACTGGTTGGACGAGGCGGTATTCAAGGGTAATGAAGTTAGCATAAAATACCCCGAAGAGGACGGAAAAGCAGGCTTTGAAAAGTTTATGGAGAGATACAAAGAAATGATAGGGAAAGGGGCTGAATAAATGCTTGAAAATTTGAAAAAAGAGGTACTGGAGGCGAACCTTATGCTACCGAAATACGGGCTTGTGACGTTCACATGGGGGAATGTTTCGGGGCTGGACTGTGATAGCGGCATAATGGTGATAAAGCCGTCGGGCGTGGAGTATGGCAAGCTGACGGCTGACGACATGGTGTGCGTTGACATAAAGACGGGCAAAAAAGTGGAGGGGGAGCTGAATCCATCGAGCGACACCGAAACGCACGCCGAGCTTTACCGCGCTTTTAAGGGCGTTAAGGGCATATGTCACACGCACAGCCGCTGGGCGACTTCGTTTGCACAGGCAGGGATAGGGATAGCGCCGCTGGGTACTACGCACGCGGACTATTTTTACGGAGAGATACCATGCACGCGCAAGATGACGAAAGATGAGATAAATGGCGAATACGAGCTTGAAACGGGTAAAGTAATAGTAGAAACGTTTGCAGGCAAAAATGCGCTTGAGATCCCGGCGGTGCTTGTTTGCTCTCATGGACCGTTTACATGGGGCAAGAGCGCATACGAGGCAGTACACAATGCAGTGGTGCTGGAAGAAGCGGCGTTTATGAACTATCACACGATGGGGCTTATGCCCGATATTCAGCCGATGCAGAAAGAACTGCTCGATAAACATTATCTTAGAAAGCACGGAGAAAACGCGTATTATGGGCAAAAATGAGATACTAAAAATCGGGCTTTTGCAGATAGCGCCGTGCGGAGATCTGACTTCTAACCTGAATAAGGGTAAAGAATACTGCAAAAGGGCAAAGGAGAGGGATTGCGATATTGCGCTGTTCCCTGAGATGTTCAGCAACGGTTACGACATTTACAAAAGACCGTTTGCGGAGTGGAAAAATGATGCTATACCTATTGAAAGCGAGTTTGTGAGCGAGTTCGGAAAACTTGCGAAAGAGCTTGAAATGGCGATAGGCATTACGCTTTTGGAAGATTGCGGCGGTAGTGACGCAGCGCCGAAGAACACGCTGGTGCTGTTTGACAGGCACGGAGAACGCAGGCTGGTGTATTCAAAAGTACACACCTGTGATTTCAGCGTAGAGAAAGATCTTGGTCAGGGCGATGATTTTTATGTTACGGCGCTTGACACTGCTATAGGCGAAGTGCAGGTGGGAGCGATGATATGCTACGACAGGGAATTCCCCGAAAGCGCTCGCATACTGATGTTGAAAGGCGCGGAGCTGATACTTGTGCCGAACGCCTGCCCGATGGAGATAAACAGGCTGTCGCAGCTGCGCGCAAGAGCATATGAAAACATGGCGGCGATAGCGACTTGCAACTATCCCGACACTGTGCCTGATTGTAACGGACATTCGAGCGTTTTTGACGGGGTTGCGTATCTGCCGGAGATGGAGGGCTCGCGCGATATGTGCATTTTGCTTTCCGACGGAAGCGAGGGCATTTTTACGGCGCGATTGGACTTGGGTATGCTGCGAGGGTACCGCGCGCGTGAGGTACACGGCAACTGCTACCGCAGACCTGAGAAATACTCGCTGCTTGTGGATACAAAGGTGAACGAGCCGTTTATAAGGGAGAGAAACAGGTAAAATGATCTTGATTGACAAGGCTGAAATAGGGCGGCATTTACGAAGAAAAAATGTTGAAGTACTCGTATTTGACGTCGTGACATCTACGAACGACATTGTGAAGAAGCTTATTTTGCAGGGTAATAGAATGGACATTAGAGAATATCTTGTTGCCGCCGAAATGCAGACCGCAGGCAGGGGCAGGCAAGGGAAAAGCTTTTACTCGCCAAAAGGGAGCGGACTTTATTTTACACTGGCTTTAAGACCTGAAAATGACGATCTTACGCTGATAACTTCGGCTTTGGCAGCGGCTGTATCGCAGAGCATTGACGAGGTTTGCGGTGTTGAAACGCAGATAAAATGGGTGAACGACATATACCTTGGCGGCAGGAAAATTTGCGGCATTTTGGCGGAGCTTATCGGCGGCGCGGTGGCGGCAGGCATAGGGATAAACATTACGACGGAGGATTTTCCCGAAGAGCTGCGCGGCAGGGCCGGGTCGCTTGGCGGCAGTATTGACAGAAACGTGCTGGCGGCTGCAATAGCTGATGCAGTGTTTGAGTTGTGCGGAGATATAGACGGTAATGCGGCTGAGATACTGGCATACTGTGAAAGGAGGTCGTGCGTTATTGGCAGAGAGATAGAATTTACCGACGGCGGAGTTGCGTACAGGGCGCGTGCGGTGGGGCTTGACGAGAAAGGCGGTCTGGTAGTCTGCACGCAGGCAGGTGAACGAGTTTTACGCGGTGGAGAGATAAGTGTGAGGAGCTTGGGCAGCTGAGAGGGCGCAAAATTGTAATAATTGTAATCAAACTGTAATCAAAAAAGAACCTTTTACCTGTTGACATATGAAGAAAAAGAGTATATCATAATATATAGAGAACAAAACGGTTTATACGGCGGGCGAAACGCTGTATATCTAGGCGGCGACGCAAGGTCAGAGGTGCGGGAATATGCGGTCTGAAAAAATAAAAAAAACAGAACAAAAGAGAAAATTTAGAATATCTTTCATAACGACGGCGCTTTTGGCGTGCGCCGTTATTTTGGTGTCATGCGGAAACGCTGACGACAGCAAGGACATTAAAAATTATGAAGCTTCGGTGACTTCTGCGCCTACATACGAGGTGACGACTGCCGAAAATTCTGAGAGCACGGTGGAAGAAACGACCACTTCGGCACAGACAAGTGCTGAAACTTCGGGCAGCGCGGCGACATCTAAAAAGGCAGACAAATCAAGCGCGACATCATCGGCGACTTCGGGCAATACGAGCAAAAAGACGGAGAGCAGCTCAAAGAGCACCACGACGGGTCGATCGACCTCACATTCTCAGCCTACGCAGCAGACCACTGTAACCACTGTGCCGAAGACAAGTCCGACGACAACGGGCAAGACGACGACTTCGACTTCCGCAACTACGCAGAGTCCTGCGCCGATACTGCCGCGAGTTGACAGCAGAGATCTTCTTTTACAGCAGTTAAAAGAGGATAGGTTAAGGACTGCCGCAAAGCAGATAATGGACGGTGTTCAGGCAGGGCAGGCAAATATTGCGATAGGTGACGGGCTTTTGAAGACGAGCGAGATAGACAGCCTTATGCCGTTTATTTCGATGCTGGAGGCTGAAAGCTACGTTACGCCGCTTTCGTATCATTATATGTACAGCGGAAGTTACGTTACGGGGCTGAAGATAGAGAATTATTCAAAGCCGCATGACAGGTATCTGAGCGAAAAGAGCGCTGTGGAAGATGCCGTTAAAAAGATAGTTGCGGACGCTAACGCGAAGTGTGCCGATCAGTATGGAAAGGTACTGTATTTTCACGACTACATAGTTAAAAACTGCGTTTACGACCTGGACACCGGCGTTGACGGAGCTTCGGCTTACGGCTGTCTTATAAACGGCAGGGCTGTTTGTGAGGGCTACGCAAAGGCGATGATGCTTCTTTGCAGTGAGGCAGGCATACAGTGCACGCTTGTTATAGGCGACATTGAAAGAGGAAACACGACGATAGGTCATATGTGGGATCTTATAAACATTGACGGCGCGTGGACGCACGTTGACGTTACATGGGACGATGTTGTGGTGAACGATGAGAACCTTTGCTGCTACAGCTACATGGGGCTTACGGACAGTGAAATAGTTACCGACCACATAATAAAGCCTTTGGGAATAATGAACACATACAAGGCGCAGTCGTCGGCTATGAACTATCACATAAAGAATGGCTTATACATAAAGAGCGAGAAAGACATTGCGGCTGTTATGGAAAAGGCTGTTGAAAATGCGGTGGCGAGCGGCACGCAGACTGTTACGCTGAAATGCGCTGACGGACAGACATATGCGAAACTGTGCGACACGATAAGAAACGATATATATGATTACACGCAGCGTGCGGCAGACAAGACAGGCGGAAAGACTGTCAAAAACGTGAATTTCTTTGGGCAGGACGGGCTTAACACTGCGGTAATAATACTAAGATACTAATATAAACACGGAGGAAAAGACTTGAATCTTGACAGAGATCATAAAACAGCGCTTGAGATAGCTCGGCAGGTGGCTGAGTGTTCGGGCGCTGCATTTTTTGTTGGCGGATATGTACGCGACAAACTTTTAGGGATTGAAAACAAAGACATTGATATGGAGATACACGGCATTGAGCCGCGCGAGCTTTGCAAAATACTTGACGGTATAGGGCAGCGCATTGAGATAGGTGAGAGCTTTGGGATATACTCTTTGAAAGGCACGCACATTGACGTTGCTTTGCCGCGAAAAGAAAAATGCATAGGCGGTGGACATCGCGGCATTGAAGTTTCGGTAGACCCGCACGCGGGGACATACAATGCAGCGAAAAGGCGCGATTTTACTGTAAATGCGATAATGCAGGACGTTCTGACGGGCAAAGTGGTGGATCATTTCGGCGGTGTGGAAGATCTTAAAAACAGGGTACTTCGGCACGTAAGTGATGAGACGTTTGCGCAAGACCCTTTAAGGGTACTGAGGGCGGCGCAGTTTGCAGCGCGGCTGGAATTTTCGGTCGCGGAAGAAACGAAGCAGCTTTGCAGAGGTATAGACCTTGGCACGCTTTCAAAAGAACGCGTGGAGGGAGAGCTGAAAAAGGCTCTTTTACAGGCGCGCAAGCCGTCGGTGTTTTTTGAGGTACTAAAAAGTATAGGTGCGCTGGGGATATGGTTCCCCGAAGTGGAGGCGCTGACAGGCGTACCGCAGAATATAAAGTATCATCAAGAGGGAGATGTATGGACGCACACGATGATGGTGCTGGATGCAGCCGCTGAATATCGAAGCGAGGCGCAAGACCCATACGGGCTGATGCTTGCGGCTTTGGTGCATGATTTAGGCAAGGCGGTTTGTATGCAGGTGGCAGACGGGTTGGTACACGCGCATGGGCATGATGAGGCAGGTGTGCCACTAGCTCGGCAGTTTATGAAAAGGCTGACGAACGAAAAGCATTTGGCTGCGTATGTATGCAGTTTGGTAAAGCAGCACATGAAGCCGAACGTCTGCGCGCGGCACAATTCTTCGGTAAAGAAAACGAACAAGATGTTTGACGAGTGCCAAGCGAAAGAAGACCTTATCTTTCTTGCGCTTTCGGACGGCAAGGGGAAGATACCCGGGCTCTCGCCGCAGGAGGAGCAGGAAAACAGGGAATTTTTAACGCAGCGGCTTGAAGTATACAGGGAGTATATGGCGCGGCCTCACGTTACGGGGGAGGATCTTATTGAAAGCGGTCTTAAACCTGACGAGAATTTTTCGGATATACTCAGCTACGCGCACAAGCTGCGGCTGGCAGGGGTGGAAAAGCAGGCGGCGCTGAAACAGACTCTTGTTTACGCGAGGAAGATGAAAAGGCAGGAATAAATATTGGGGGAGACCTCTTTTGCACAGTTGTTTCACAACTGCAAAGGGTCTTCCCCCAAGAAAAATGTCTATACGGTCAGCCATGCGTGCGCTATATCAAGGGCGCTGTAGAGGCTGTTTTTTTCTGCGCTTTTTACCACGCGGTCAAAGATATCTATACTTTCGTCGGTAGCCATTTTATAAAGCGCTACTTTTGTTGCGGCTTTTATGTCGGCTACGTCTGCGGTCTCTAAGATTTGCAGCCACACCACAAACTCGTCGCCCATATTGCCGTAATAAAGCTCGTTGTCTTTTCTTACGAGCGGATAGCCCTTATAAGTGAAAAACTTTGTAGTTTTGTTCTCGGTTTTTTCCTGCTTTTCCTGTGCCATTTGCATTACTTCCTTTCGTTAATATGTTTCGACTATGGCTTTGCCGTTTTTGACGTTTTCAAGATTTTTGATAAGCGTTTCGGCATAGCTTACGGGTATTTTATAGCCGACGTTTCCGTCTATCTCGACTATGATACGTCTGCCGGTGGTCTGATAGTATTTTACCACTTGCTGTGTGCCGTCTTTTCTTGAAAGCGTTACTGTACACCAAAGCGTTTCTTCGCCCGTAAGCGGTTCAAAGTAAGTTTCGCTGGTGGGACATTCGAGCCAGAAGGTATACCAGTTTTTATAGAGGTTCTCGTCAACGTCCTGACCGTCAATAGTTACTTCAAAAACTTCTTCAATGCCTTTGTCTTCGTCTTCCTCGACGGCGTTTATTACCGTTTCATAGGTCTTTTCGGCGGTCTCGATCGTTATTCCCGTAAGATCCATGATGTAGTTGCTTGCCATTTGACCGCCTATGATATCGCCGGGAACGACTGTTGCCCAAGCGCAGTTTTCGGCAGGTACTATATAGATACAGTCGGTGCCTGCGGCGTTTATATAGCAATAATAACCTGCGACTTGCTTTGTCTCGTTGCCCTCTTCATCGGTGGCGTATACCTCGTTGCCTATTTTAAGCGTGTAGTCTTCTGTATCGCAGTCAAGAATTACGGTACACTGAGGATCGCTTAAACCGTACTCGGCAAAGTCGTCGTCTGTGGGGTGAACTACCACTGCTGAAGAAGCGGTAAGCCCCCATATGCCGTGCGTTACTGCTGCGGAATTGGTTATGTCAAGACCTGCATAGACGGGCTTTATCATAGCTTGTGTTGACACGAAGCCTATCGGGGTATTTTCCGGGTCAAGGGTCACGAACACCATGTCATAGTCTAGGTCTTTGCGCTTTATGGTGAGGCGGTCTATGGTAGGCCATGCGTCATCTGACGGGGTATATACGAGCGACAGACCGCAGAAATACTGCTCGTTTTGCAAAAAGTAATTGATATTGTTTATCAGCACCGTATAGACGGTATGGCTGCCCTGCTGGACTATATATCTGTAGTTGCCGGTGGGTATCTCGTCGCCGATAAGAAATGTGGTATCAGCGGCGCTGTCGGAAGAAATAGTAATAGTTGCCGCCGGCTCCTCCAGACCGTATTTTGCTAAGTCTGAGGCGTTTTCTTCAACAAGCTCTTTACCCGAGAGAGACGAGCAGATATTCAGGCAGGCGCTTACAGCTGTGCCGTTTTGCTTTATGCCGTCAAGCTCTTCAACAGACCATGAGGGCTGCTGTGAAGTGCCGCTGCGGACGATATGAAGCTCGCCGTGTTCGTTTGAAAATGTTATTTTAGAAATGCTTTCTTTTGTAAGCGAAGTGAGCGGATAGAGTTTTTCGTCCTCAACTATGCTTGTATCTATGCTGCTCGAGCTGCTGCCTTGGTCGGGCTTGCCTGTAAATTCGAGAAGTGCAAGCGTTGCGCCGAGGCAGCAAAGCACCACGCCGCCTGCTATTACGCCTTTTAATTTACTGTTCATAACATCACCGCCATCACTTATTCTTTCTCTTTTTATAGACTACAAATCCTATTACAAGCACAAGCACCGGTATTACAGCCTGAAATGTCCATTTAAGTATGGAAGACTGCTTTTGCGTGAGGTCAAACGTGTTGCCCGTTATGGTTTTTGTAGCTATTACAATGCCGGTGTCGGTCTTGCCGGTCATGCCGTTGAGCAGGCTTATGATATACTCGCTGTTCTGGAACTGCGGCGCTTGCAGGGAACTGTCGGAAACGAACTCGTCGCTGCCGAGAACAAGTATATTGCTGTAGGCTGTCGATTCTTCCGTAAATGCGGCTTTTGAAGCTATTGCAATGGAAGTATAGGCGCTGCCCTTCTGCGAGGTATCTATCTGGGCATTTTCATCGGTATAGTCAAGAGTTAAGGCTGAATTTGTTGACTGCACGAAAGCTTCGGTGGTAGTCATATTCTGCTCATCAAACAAAAGGGTAATGGGGCGCGCCGCTGACATATACAAAAGATAGTCGCTTGTATTCACGTCTTGCAGATAGTGCTCGCTGACTATGTTAGGTATTGTAGAGAAAGGATAGTAGAAGATGTGGTCGGTGTTTTGCTCGATTATCATTTCCTGCTCTACCTTAACGCCATATTCCTCTAAAAATTCGTCAAGGTTGGGGGTCTCGGCCTGAGATACAGACGCGATATACATGGCATCTTTTTCAAGGTTGCCGCCGTTTAGCAGAAAGTCTGAGACTTTCTTTATATCCTTGTCGAAGTAATCCTCGGCGGGGGCAGGGATAATAAGCAGGTCGGTATCCTCGGGGATCTCCTCTGTGTAGATGTTTATCTCGTTGAGCTCATAGCCGTTTGCGGTGAGCATTTGCTTGAAATACTCCATCTTTGCTATTTCGTTATGACCTGTAAGAATAGTTACATTAACGGGGTCAGGGTCTGTTATAGTCATAATTGCAGAGGTGAACGCGCTTTCGGCGTTTGAGCCTGCAATATAACCCTGATAGTAGTTTATGAACGTTGCATAGTCGCCGCCGCAGAGGTAGTCTGCATAGGTCTCAACGGTCATGTTCATATCGGTGACCTGCGAGGTGAAGTCGGGGCTCCATGTAACGAGGTCTGAAAGGTGTACTATACGCATACGGTCAAAAGTCTCCTCGCCCGAAGCTGATGTTGCGACCGTTTCAAATATTATGTCGTTATTGAGAAGGTCAACATCGGCATAGCGCGATTTTACCTCGGGGTTGGTGAGCAGATCGACATACGAAACGCTTATTTTCGGGTTATACTGGGTGTATCTGTCTAAAAGCTCTACCGCCTGAACGGTATACTCGTTTACGTTGAGGTACACTTCTCTTTCTGCCAGAACGGTTATGCGTATCTCTTTATCTATGCTCTTTACATAGTCGGCAGATTCTTTCGAGATAGAATATTTATTGTTCTCGGTAAGGTCTATGGTAAGGGGGTATCTGTCAAAAATTATTGATGCTATAATGTTGACAAGCACAACAGCCGCTATAAATATAACGGTAAGCACTGTTGCAAGGGTGGTATGCTTGAAGACCTTTGCGTTGCGGCGCTTT
>CANRDG010000064.1 GCA_947629275.1 uncultured Clostridia bacterium
AACGGGACGATGCAAAGCTTGAAAGGGTAAAAGAGATTCCGCTTGAGGAACTACACCCCTTCAAGGATCATCCCTTTAAGGTGCAAAGCGGCGAGGAAATGGAGCGCATGATCGAGAGCATCCGGCGCTTCGGAACGCTGACCCCGGGGCTGGCGAGACCCCTGCCGGAGGGCGGGTATGAGCTTGTTTCCGGGCATCGGCGGCTTGCGGCGTGCCAGGCGCTGGGTATGGAAACCATGCCGGTAATCGTCCGGGAGATGACCGACGATGAGGCGGTGATTGCTATGGTGGACGCCAATTTGCAGCGGGAGCACATCCTGCCCAGTGAAAAGGCGTTTGCCTACAAGATGAAGCTGGATGCGATGAATCATCAAGGGATTGCTTCTGGACAAGTTGGCCAGAAGTGGTCAAGGGAAATCATGGCAGAAGATGCTCCCGATAGTGGAAGGCAAATTCAGCGCTATATCCGCCTGACATACCTGATTCCCGAACTGCTCTCTATGGTAGACGATGGAAAAATCGCATTCAATCCCGCCGTGGAGCTTTCCTATCTGGAACCGGCGGAGCAGAAGACGCTGCTCGACGCCATGACCATGAACGATTGCACGCCATCCCACGCACAGGCAATACGACTCAAGAAAATGGCGCAGGAGGGCGTTCTCGGCACTCAGGACATTTACGATGTGATGAGCGAGGAGAAGCCGAATCAGCGTGAAGTGTTCAGGCTCCCGATGG
Source organism: uncultured Clostridia bacterium (assembly GCA_947629275.1). GTDB lineage: Bacteria > Bacillota > Clostridia > Oscillospirales > Ruminococcaceae > UBA7477. Next base: position 736 of record CANRDG010000064.1, read on the forward strand.
AGCAAACCCGCAGATATGTTCCAAACGCCAATCCCAAACAGGCGGAAGATTTCGTCCTCAAAGCCTGCGAGCATTACTGTAAATTCCTCATCCGGCAGAAAAACCGGGACGAAAGGTAAGGTGAACGTCATGGATTGCTATATTGTCGTCGGACTTTGCCCGAATACGAACGAATATGTCGTAAACGGCGTTCGGTTTATCGTGGAGCGCCGCTATGAGCCGCTGGATTTACGGCATACGAGCCAAAACACCCGCATCGACCACCGACTCCAAAATTATCTGAACGGCGATTTCGCAGAATTGACGCTGCTACCGTCTTCGGATACAATGAAAGCCGAATCAGTGCGTTCGGCTGCCGGAGAGGAGGTTTACAATGCAGCCGAAAAAGAAAATTGAACCCATGGGGATTACGGCGCTCTACTGCCGCCTGTCCCGTGACGACGGTGTGGACGGGGACAGCAACTCCGTTTCCAATCAGAAGAAACTGCTTTCTCAAAAGGCAAAGGAAATGGGGCTTTCCAATCCCCGATGCTATGTGGACGACGGATATACCGGCACCAATTTCAACCGCCCCGGCTTTCAGCAGCTGCTCTCGGACATTGAGATGGGCTACGTCTCCACCGTGATGGTGAAAGACTTATCCCGCCTCGGCAGAGATTATGTGTCCGTCGGCAATTACACCGACAGCTACTTTCCCGACCACGGCGTCCGCTTCATTGCCGTGAACGACGGCATCGACAGCGACGAGGGCGAAAGCGAGATCGCACCTTTCAAAAATATTCTCAATGAGATGTATGCAAGAGATATATCCAAGAAGGTGCACTCGTCTCACCGACTGCGTGGTAACGCCGGAGAGCCGCTGTCCCAGCCGCCGTATGGGTATATGAAAAGCCCCGAAAATAAGAAAAAGTGGATCATCGACCCGGAAGCGGCAGCCATTGTGAAGGACGTTTTCAAAATGGCATTGGAGGGCAAAGGAGCGGAAACGATAGCCCGTATCTTGCAGGAGCGCAAGGTGCTTGTACCGATGGCGTACTGGCAGAGTAAAGGATTGCCGAGAGGCGGTAAGAAGACCCAGCCGAACCCGTACCGATGGTGCAAGACAACCGTGCAGAAGATTTTGACCCAGCAGGAATACTGCGGCGACGTCATTAACTTCAAGACCTATTCCAAGTCCTTCAAGAACAAGGCGAGGTTGGAGAACGCCCCGGAAAACTGGGCGGTATTTAAGAATGTTCACGAACCGATCATTCAGCGGGCGGATTTTGAAACGGTGCAGAAGCGGATTGCCAAAACCAAACGCCGAGCTCCCAAGCCGGAGAACGGCACAAAAAGCATCTTCTGCGATTTGCTGTACTGCGGAGACTGCCACAAAAAACTGCGGTATCACACCAACATGATCAACAAAGACATTCACTATTTCGTGTGCGCTAACAATGCTGTGGACTACCGTAGCAGCTGTCCCGGACGGCACTATATCCGGGCGGACGCCGTCGAACAGGTGGTGACGATGGAGCTTCGGCGTATGGCGGAGATGCTGCGGCGGCGGGACGAAGGCGCTTTTGCCGAGTTGCTTGCTCAAAAGAGCAACAAGGAGCTTCTCAAAGAGCAGAAGCGAAGCGAGGCGGAACTGCAAAAGGCGATCGCCCGAAATGAAACCGTCGCCAACCTCTATGAGAAGCTCTACGAGGACAACGCCACGGGCAAGGTCAGTGACGAGTGGTTCATGCAGCTTTCGCACAAGTATGAAACGGAGCGGTTAGAGTTAAAGTCTAAAATCACCGCCCTGCGAAGGAAGTTGGCGGAATCAGGGCAGCAGAAGCAGGAACGGGAAGGTTTCATTGAAGCTGTGCGGCAGTTCATGCGGATGGAGCATCTGACAGCGCCGCTGTTGCGAGAACTCATCGACCACATTGACGTGTTCGAGACAGAGGGCAAAGGCAAAAGCCGCACCCAGCGGATTTTGATTTACTACCGCTTTGTGGGGTATATCGAGATGCCGACTGCGCCTCCTAGGGAAAGTTACACCGCCAACACCCGCAAGGGCGTTGCCGTTTCGTACCTGACCGACCGGCAGACGGCATAAAAAACGAGCAGGCATCCGCCTGCTCATACATAAGTAAAAAGAAATCGAGCGTTCATAAAGTGAAATCCCTTATGAACACTCGATATGGTCGGAGTGGCGGGATTTGAACCCACGGCCTCTACCACCCCAAGGTAGCGCGCTAGCCAAACTGCGCCACACCCCGACGACCTTACTATTATATCATACATTTTTATATTTTGCAATACCTTTTGCAAAAATTTTTTACGGCGCTTACACAAGCGTAAGCGCTGCGCCCCGAGTTTTCAGGGGCAGCAACGCTCTGCATTACTTTACAAACACCTTTGAACTGTACCCTTTCAGCACTACAGGCTGCGAAAGATCAGCCTCTTCGCCGGTGAAAATATCCCTCCAGCAGCCGCCGTAGTTCACACTGAACGTGTACTCGCCCTCGTCAGCGTTTATCATCGTCACCGCGCCTTTTTCGCCTGCCGCGCGCGCGAACGCATACTGGCGGTTGGTCAGCGCAAGCTGCGTGTAGTCGCCGTCGCACAGCGCATCGCTTTCGGTATGCGCCTTTGCCAGCGCCGAAATATGCTTCGTAAGTTCTGTGTCAGCCCTCTTTTCATACGGTTTACGCAGCGCATCGTCACCGTGTGCCTTGTCGCCCTCCTCGCCGAATTCGCTCATATAGTACACCGACGGGATCCCCGGCATCGTGAACAAAAGCGTGTAAACAAGCGGCAGGTGCGCCTTGTTTACGAGTATCGTAGCAATGCGGCTCACGTCGTGATTGTCCACAAAACAGTACAGCTTTTTGCCGCGGTATAAGCACCAGTTTTCCTTGCCGAACTGCCTCTGTATCGAATGCGCTATCTCAAACATATTCATCGAATTGAACGCCGAGTAAATGCCCTTATAGCACTCGTAATTCGTCACGCTGTCGAGCATTTCGGGGTTCATCCAGCGATTGTAATCGCCGTGAAGCGTCTCGCCCAGCAGCCAGAAGTCCTCCTTCAGCCACTTGCAGTGACCGCGCAGATCTTTTAGAAACTGCGGCTTCAGGCAGTACGCGACATCAAGCCGCAAACCGTCAATATCGAACTTCTTGACCCAGTCGGTTATACAATCTTTCAGATAATTTTTAACATCGCCATTCCAGAGGTTCAGCTTTACAAGCTCATAATGCCCCTCCCAGCCCTCGTAATAAAAGCCGTCGTTGTAGCAAGAATTGCCCTCTCTTATCTGAAACCAGTCTTTGTAGGCTGATGAAAACTTCTTTTCCCTTACGTCTTTAAACGCCCAAAACTCTCTGCCAACGTGGTTGAAAACGCCGTCCAGCACTACCTTTATGCCGTTTTTGTGAAGCTCGTCGCACACCTTTTTAAAATCGTCATCAGTGCCAAGCCTGCGGTCAATTTTTGTGTAGTCTGCCGTATCATATCCGTGCGCCGAGGACTCAAACACAGGGCCGAAATACACCGCCGTAAAGCCCATTTCTTTGATGTGCGGTATTATCTCTGTAATTTTTAAGATGTCGTGCGTCGGCTGCGATGTAAAATCATTTTGCTTCTCAGCACCGCAGAATCCCAGTGGATAGATGTGATAAACTGTCGATCTTTCGTACCAATACATAAAATAACTCCTTGTGATTTAAGTAATATGCAGTAATAAAAACGGCAAGGCGTAAAATTTAACTTGCCGATATTTTTTATAAAAATTTGTTAGTATTTTGCGCTGTCGCGCGGCGCAGGAGCGCGTTCACCGCCCCATTGTATTTTGGTTATCTTCTCATTTTGAGTAGGCTAACACGTTCGCATATTTTAATTGTTATGAATTTTTCACATTGCACGGCGCTCCATGATGGAACGCGGCAAAATAGTTAGGTCTTCTCAAAGGAGAGACTCTCTCTTGCAGGAGCAGCGTTCCCGAAGGGAACGCCCGAAGAATTATTTCGCCACAAAAAATTAAAAGCGAAATAATTCTTCCCGCGACTGCATAGCAGTCGCTGTCCTCTTTAGAAAATAGTCCACCGGACTGTTTTTTAATTCACCTCTTGCAGAGCGCACGTTGTGTTTGTGGGGCGTTGCCGGCGCTCGCCTGCGAACGCTACGACCCATGCAAGCCTTGGCAGTTGCGAAGCAACTGTAAAAAAGAGCTTGACCGAAAACTTTTCCTTTCTTGACAAGACTTGAAACTTTTGCGGTTAAACGCACTCGCTGAAAAGTTACAATTCAGATACGCGCTAAGTGTTGGCAGCAAGGAAAAAAGCCCGTCATACCGTAAGGTATGCGCCGCCGACCGTTTTTGGCGGCGAGGGGTTTTTTCGGGGTGTCTTGGAGGCTAAAGCCGACAAGACACTGCGTAAGCGCAAACCATATTTAGTATACCACTATTATACATTAAAATTACCCGTATGTCAAGAAATCACGAGAAAGAAAACTCCATCTGCTTGCCTTCCGAGAGCTTCTGTTCAAAACGGTCTTTCCGCGTGTCTGTCGGTATCGGCGTGGGGTAGTCGCCGCTGAAACAAGCGTGGCAGTAACACTCCGTCCTCGCCAGCGCCCCCAACTGCGACTCGGGCAGATAACCCAGACTGTTCGCGCCTATAAGCTGCGCTATTTCATCTACAGTGTGATGACACGCTATCAGGTGCTCCTCCGAATCAATGTCCGTGCCGTAATAACACGGGTGCAGAAACGGCGGCGACGAGATCCTCATGTGTATCTCCTTTGCGCCTGCCTCGCGCAGAAGCTTTACTATCCTGCCGCTCGTAGTTCCGCGCACTATGCTGTCGTCTATCAGCACTATCCGTTTATCTTTCACAGTTTCTTCAATGGCAGACAGCTTTATACGCACCTTGTCCAGCCTGTCGCCCTGCTGCGGTGATATAAATGTCCTGCCTATGTACTTGTTTTTTATAAGACCTATGCCGTATGGTATGCCCGATTCTAAACTAAATCCCAAAGCCGCGTCAAGCCCCGAATCGGGAACGCCCACCACTATGTCGGCATCGGCAGGGTGAGATCTAGCAAGTATCCTGCCTGCCTCCAGCCGCGCCGAATGTACCGAAACGCCGTCAATTACCGAGTCGGGACGTGCAAAATATATGTACTCAAAAACACATAGCTTCTGCGGCTTTTTGCCGCAATGCTCGGTGCGTGAAACAACGCCGTTTTTGCCAAATACCAGTATCTCGCCCGGCAGAAGTTCTCTCACAAGCTCCGCTCCCACAGCTTTTAAAGCGCAGCTTTCCGAAGCCACAACATACACTCCGTCAGCGGTAACGCCGTAGCAAAGCGGTCTGAATCCGTATGGGTCGCGCGCGCAGATAAGCTTCTGCGGCGACATCAGTACCAGCGAATATGCACCGTCCAGCTTGTCCATAGCCCTGCTCAAAGCTTCCTCTATAGACGGCGCTTTCAGCCGCTCTTTGGTAACTATGTAAGCTATCGTTTCGGTGTCGCTCGTCGTGTGAAAAATAGCTCCCTCCAACTCCAGTGCGTTGCGAAGCTGTGCCGCGTTGCTAAGGTTGCCGTTGTGCGCCAGAGCCATTCTGCCTTTTTGGTGATTGACCTCTATCGGCTGACAGTTGTTGCGGTTGTTGCCGCCCGTTGTGCCGTATCTGCAATGCCCTACCGCCATACTTCCTTTCGGCAGACGTGTCAGCACATCGCCCGAAAAAACTTCGCTGACAAGCCCCAGGTCTTTGTGCGATACGAACACGCCGTCGTCGTTCACAACAATGCCGCAGCTTTCCTGACCGCGGTGCTGCAACGCATACAGCCCGTAATAGGTTATTCCTGCAACGTTTATAGGCTGCGGCGCAATAACGCCGAACACACCGCATTCTTCATGGATACTCATTTTTACATCACCGCTTCTTATGTGCTTATATGGATTACTTGCTTTCTCTGCGCTTAATTGCCGCTCCTACAAATCCTTTGAACAGCGGGTGCGGCTTGTTCGGTCTGCTCTTGAATTCCGGGTGATACTGCACGCCGACATGGAAATCGCGGTCGGAAAGTTCAACAGTCTCAACAAGCCTGCCGTCTGGGGAAGTACCACTGAGCGTTAAACCGCAGCTTTGAAGTTTGTCGCGGTAGTCGTTGTTAAATTCATATCTGTGACGGTGGCGTTCGCTGATAAGTCCGCTGCCGTAGCATTTTTCCATAGTGCTGCCGCTCTTTATCTTGCATGGGTACGCACCCAGCCTCAGCGTGCCGCCCTTGTCAATGTCGTCGCTCTGTCCGGGCATAAAGTCTATCACCTTGTTTTTGCAAAGCTCGTCAAACTCGCCCGAATTTGCATCTTTGTAGCCTGCCACGTTTCTCGCGTACTCTATAACAGCTATCTGCATACCAAGGCATATGCCGAAGTACGGAACACAGTTTTCCCTCGCGTATTTGGCGGCAAGTATCATGCCCTCTATTCCTCTGCTGCCGAAACCGCCTGGCACAAGTATGCCGTCAATGCCGCCCAGCCTGTCCGCAATGTTATCGGGGGTGAGTTCTTCCGAATCTATCCACTCGATATCTACATGATAGTTATGGAAATAGCCTGCGTGGCGCAGAGCCTCTGCGACCGATAAATACGCATCATGCAGACCGACATACTTGCCTACAAGACCTATTGTGACCGTCTTTTCACTGCTCTTTATGCGCTCTACCATCTGTGTCCATTCTGTCAGATCGGGCGCAGGCGCATCTATGCCAAGTTCGCGGCATACCACCTGTGAAAAGTTCGCTTTTTCGAGCATAAGCGGAGCTTCGTACAGAATAGGCAAAGTCAGATTTTCAATAACGCAGTCTGGCTTTACGTTGCAAAACAGCGATATTTTCTTGAATATGGATTCTTCCAAAGGCTCATCGCAGCGCAGTACCACAATATTCGGGTTTATGCCCATGCCCTGTAATTCCTTTACAGAATGCTGCGTCGGCTTTGATTTATGCTCGTCCGAGCCGCGCAGAAATGGCACAAGGGTAACGTGTATGAACATACTGTTTTCCCTGCCGACTTCGAGATATATCTGCCTTACCGCCTCAATAAACGGTTGCGATTCTATATCGCCTATCGTGCCGCCTATCTCGGTGATCACGACGTCCGCGCCCGTCTTTTTGCCAACGCTGTAAACGAACTCTTTTATCTCGTTGGTGATGTGCGGAATTACCTGCACCGTTGAGCCAAGGTACTCGCCGCGGCGTTCTTTGTTCAGCACGTTCCAGTATACCTTGCCGGTTGTGAGGTTTGAGTACTTGTTCAAGTCCTCGTCAATAAACCGCTCGTAGTGACCTAAATCAAGGTCGGTTTCCGCACCGTCCTCGGTCACGTATACCTCGCCGTGCTGGTAGGGGCTCATAGTGCCGGGGTCAACGTTTATGTAGGGGTCGAGCTTTTGCGCCGCCACTTTCAGCCCTCGGGCTTTGAGAAGTCTGCCCAGCGATGCGGCGGTAATGCCTTTTCCGAGCCCCGAAACAACACCGCCCGTTACGAAAATGTATTTTGTCATTGTTAGACACTCCTTTTAGAAGTTAGATGTTAGAGGTTAGAAGTTAGAATTTCTTTTATAATGTTTGCGCGAAACCGTCATTCCTGCGGTTTAGAGTTAGAAGCAAGAGGCAAGAGGTTATGACTTCTGCTTTTGCGCATTGTTTTAATGGTGTATTTATTGTTTGCGCTGTCGCGCACCCTGCGGAGCTGTTAAACGCTCCACAATGCGCAAAGGTTTTAAACCCTGTCAAGAAATTAAAAGTTTTCGGTCAAGCCTTTTTCAAAAGGCTTGTCAGGGTCGAGGGGTGAAACCCCCGTCGCCGTCCGCAGACGGCGAAAGCCCCATACGGCAGGCGCTCCGCAAAGGGTGAATTGAAAAACAATCCGGTGGATTGTTTTTCAATGAGGACAGCGGTCGCGAGCGACCGCGTGAAGAATTATTTCGCCCCAAAAATTTAAAGCGAAATAATTCTTCGGGCGTTCCCTAGTTGTAGCCCTCGCTATTTTCCCTGCGCGCGCTTGCGTGCGCAATAGTTATTTATAAATTCGCGCTTACGCCCCACCACTATAGTTAACACTCACACTTTGAGCCCCACACCAAAAAGCACACTCAATCCCCACATCGCTGGAAGAACATTCTGCCAGCAGTCTTTCTTTTGTGCGGCTTCACAGCTAATTTATGCACAGTAATTTGTTCAATCCTTTATTATACATATCTTCTGATCCCATTGCCTGTCCACCCAAAATAAGCTCGATCGGATAGTATTCTTCGTTTAAGTCCGCTTTTAAGATCGGTATATCTTTGTCAGGGTGATGATAATATTCCAGTACCTTCAAACCAAATTCCCGTCCAAGCTCCTCGCGACTGTCCTCAAGCAAATAAATAAAATCCTTATCTCTGTCCGTGACAGAGGCATCTCCGAAATCGATAATGCCAATAACACGGTTATTTTGTATGATCATGTGATTGCAGCTCAAATCGTTATGACACAGCGCCTTAATATATTCGGTAATTCGCCTGTCGGAAAAGATCCGTTGAAACAGATCGTCCAAATATGCTTTTGCTTTCTCCGGTATTTTCTCGTAGACTGTTTTCCTCAAAGCGTCATAGTCGCTTTTATAATCATCAACTACATTGCACTGTAAGACGTCAATATCCGGTAAAGGCAGTGCGTGAAGCTGGCTCAAAAACATCGCGATGTCCTGTGCCAGCCTGTCTTTTTCCACATCACTCATAGCTTTATAAAGTTCGGGAGTTAGTCTGTCGCCTTTGATCTCCTTATATCCACAGACATGATATTCTTCACTGTAATATTCAATTTCAGGAAATTGCAGTGTGAACTTTCCTCTCAGATAGTCTGATACAAGCTTCTCCTTTTGCAAACCGACTCTTGCCTCGTCATGCTTCGCCTGCTTAAAAACGTATTCGTTGTTCACAAGATACGCAACGCTGTCAAGCCCCTGTCCCAAGACCGTTAAATCATAAACGGCAAAGCCAAATTCGCTTTTAATAATATCCTTAATGTCCATAATAAAGCGCTGGTCTCATCCCCACTCGGCGTATAGTTACATTTCTGTTTTCAGCAGAGAATACATTTTCATGTCGATAACCTTAGAATTTTTTACGACATTGCTTCTCAATGTAAGAATCTCTTTTACTCTGAAAACAATTATTCATCTATAAATAATTCCAAATAAGACTGAATCCTTGCTCTGCCAT
>CANRDG010000065.1 GCA_947629275.1 uncultured Clostridia bacterium
CTCGTCCTCGGCGTACATCAAGGGCATATTTCCGCCCGACATTTCAAACTGTATATCACTTATAAGATTTATCGCATCTTCGTCGTTTTTTGATAGATCGAGCCAGCGCACTGCATACTGCATAGCCTCGGCAGGATACCCAAGATACCACATTGCCAATGCAGCTAAATTATTCCACGCCTCGTCTTCTTCGCCCTCTGCCGCGACCGCCATAAGCAGGTCCGCACAGACCGAAAGAGCCTTAATTTTTGCTTCGTCCTGCTCATCATCTCTTATTCCGCATGAGCCTTTTTTAAGGAGTATCCCTGCGCTGTAAAGCACAGTGTCATAGTCCTCAAGCACCTGCGGCTTCATTCTCTCTATAAGTTCTGTACATTCTTCTGCGCCCTTGTTTTCAAAGGCGTTTGTCAGCATGGAGTATATATCCTGCATTTCGTTCTCCTCTCGCTAATATGTAATGAGATACGCCTTTGCGCCGTGGGAAGCGAGCTGTGTTTTTATGCTGCTTACACCCGTGAGCTTCTCGCCGCTCCAAAGCTCCTGCGCATTTACATTTTTATATATTTCTACGTCTGCAAGGTCAAGAGAAATATTGCTGTCTTTCTCGCCTGTGTTGAATATCGCTATGTACTCGCCGCCCTCGCTGTCGGCAGCCGCCCAAAGAATATGCTCAACGCCGCCTATATCTTTTCTCCACACCTGATGAGAATAGCGCGCACTTTTGTGCATATCAAGAATACCCCTGTTTGTCAGAAGTTCGCTTGTAAAGCCGTCAAGCTTTGTAAGCTCTGCGCCTATCATCAGCGGCGAGCGGAATATGCACCACAAGGTCATCATGGTTTTCTGTTCTTCCTCAGAAAATTTAGTGCGGTTGCTTTCGTCATAATCCTGCAATATCGCGCCAACCGGCAGCATATCCGCATCACCCCAGTGACCTGCGCCGCAGTGGGTTGCCCACTTTTCGCACCTTTCAAACATATTGTAAAGCAGTTCCCACTGATCCCAAAAATCATCGGTAATTCGCCACATATTGCACACCTGCTTGTAAAGTTCCGCACGCTCGATAAGTGCAGGACCGGGCGACAGACTGAGCACTATATCTCTGCCGCAGTTTTTCACCGCATCGCAAAGTATTTTCATTTCGCTTTCTTCGTGCGGCAGCTCGCGGCAAATGTCGTCGCACTTTATAAAATCTACGCCCCACGAGGCATACAGCTTCATTATGCTGTCGTAGTATTCTTTTGCGCCCTCTTTTTCCGGGTCAACGCCGTACATATCGCTGTTCCACGCACAAATGCTGCCCGTTTTGGCTATCTGCCTTGCGGTCTTACTGCTGCCGAGTATCTTCATATTGTTGTGCACTGCCTGCCTTGGTATTCCGCGCATAATGTGTATGCCGAATTTCAGTCCCAACGAATGTATATATTCTGCAAGCGGCGCAAAGCCATTTCCGCCTACCGCCGAGGGAAACTTGTTTTCGGCAGGTTGCAGCCTTGAATATTCATCTATGCAAAGATCAGCAAACGGCACATATTCATGCGTTTTTGCCGTTGGCTGATACCACTGTATATCAACCACAACATATTCATAACCGTATTGTTTGAGATTTTTCGCCATATATTCTGCGTTTTTCTTAACAATTTCTTCTGTAGCTCCTGCGCCGTAGCAGTCCCAACTGTTCCAGCCCATAGGCGGTGTTTTTGCAAGCATAACGATACCTCTTTCATATTTAATAAAACGGCTCTGAAAAACTCAAAGCCGTTATTATAATTATAAGTTATTACCTTCCATTTGTCAATACGCTATTCGTCAAAAAAGAAAAGTTCTTCTACCGTAACGCCGAACACCTTTGCAATATCCATAGCCAGTTTCAGCGACGGATTATACTGCCCTTTTTCAAGGCGTATTATCGTTTCCCTCCGCACGCCTACCTTTGCCGCAAGCTCGTCCTGCCGCATATCTGTCTTGGCACGGTATTCTTTAAGTTTTGTCTTAAACTCTGCCACTATTTATACCTCATCGTCTGGCGCACTGCCCTTGCTGTCAAGTATCAGGAAAATAACGCTGTGCAGTATCACAAGTCCGCAAAAGCTGAATACAAACACGTTGTAGTTCAGGCTTACAATATCGCTGTCGTCAAAGCATAAAAGCGAGTAGGCAAAAATGCATATCAGCGAGCATATCATAGTCACCGTGTTCGCCTGTGAGAGATTATATCTCGTCATTTCGTCGCCCTTTTCGGTCTTGTCGCCTAGCCCTAGATACCCCAGCCCGAAAGCATACACCAGAAAGATAATTTTCTCGGCAATTTTAGGTATGTTGATAGGCAGCATACCCAGTATCTGCAATATCACCAGTATAATAAGCGTAAAAATAATTGTAATGTGCTTTTTTCTGTAATTTCGTATCATTTTTGTCACCGACCTTTTTATATTATTATTCGCCCTCTGCTTTGCCTTCAATAAGCACAAACAGCAGATTTTGCAGAAAATTATAGCTCACCCATATGATAAGCCACGCATTTCCGATAGAGGTCTTGTCAAAATTCAGCGTAAACTTCATATCCACCAGATAGCTTACTATTGCAAACACCGCAAGCAGCGCGATAATCGTGCTCATCATAAAGTCGTGTACTTTCAGCATATTGATGTTTGAAAGCTCATCGTCTTTCTCAACGTCGTATTTTATGATGATCCTCATGTACATAAAGAAAACGGCAACAATAATTATCAGCAGAATAATGGCAATAAGGTCGCTTTCCATTTTGAAGTGATCGAAAACGGTGAATGTTACCGCCGATATAAGCCCCAGTCCGAATATAACAGCCAGTTTTTTTCGGTAGCTCAGAAGCGAGATAATAGGTTTTTCAGCAGTTCTTTTTTCATTTTCAGACATTGAAATTTCTCCTTTCAAGTGATAAATAAATCACCTTATGTGATAATTATATCACACGGTCTTTTCAATGTCAATAAAAAAGTGATAAATTTATCACTTTTGTAGAAACAAACAAATACGCCTTATGCGCAGTATTTCAATTTATATATTATCACTATTTTTTCTTGCGGCGCGTTTTCTGATAACTTTTCTTAGCTCAAAAAGCATAAGAACAAGCACAGCAAGGTCGCAGGCAAAAACTACAATACCAGCAACCAAAGCTCCGTCTTTTAGCAAAGCAAACCCTAAAAAGCCGATAACGCCAAGCAGTCCGCCGTAAAGTAAAGTTATCAGCAGCACGGCAAAAACGCGCAGAATAAAGGGGCATCTTTTGCTTTCCATTACGCTGAAAGAGCCGTCGATAATTATTTCGAGAAGTATCCCGACAAGCTCTTCAAACAAAAAGTCCACAAAAACGCCCCCTGATGCTAGTCAAAATATCCGTCGGGCAGGTCAAACTGCTCAGTCAGGTATTTTACAATATAGCCGCGCCTGCTGCGTGCAAATTTGCGAATATTCTCCGTCCTGTTAAGATATTCATCATACCACGACCAGATCGTGCTGTCGGTCTTTTTCATCTCTTCAAGATGCTTGTAATACACCTGCATTTCGCTGTAGCGTTCGTTATTCATATCGTCAAGAGTCTGAATTATATTTTCTTCCGACAACGTGCCGTTCAGTAGCTCTTTGACCTTTGAAAGAAAATATTCTTTACAGTCGTCGCGCTCCATAAGAGCCGTGAACAGCGGAGAGTATCTCTCTCCGTTTTCGTTCATCACATTATAGTTATCAAGCATTATATCAAGCAAGTTATTGTAACTAGCCATGGTAACGTCCTGTTCATACAGACCCATGCAATAGTCGGTATCGTGCAGTATAAAACGCCACCTGCCGTCAGCATTGCCGCTCGTTTCCTCCCTCTCGGCAGGATAATAGCGATAGCATTTGTAGTTGTTGTTGGGCCAGTCAAAGTTGTTGACGATTATATTAAAAGCATAGTTGTCAAGATAATTTTCAACGTCGATAAGCGAGGCAAGCTCGTTGTAATTCGCATCATCGGTAAGATCCGAATACGCCAGCCTGCTGTACATATCGTTGAACTCCTGCGCCGCCGCGGCTGTGTTTTCGTCATCATCATCGGTATTTTTGAACTGCTCGCTGCCCTCTATAACTTCGTAACTGCCGCCCTCGCCGCCGTACTTGTCTTTCAAAAGATCATCGCAGTATGTTTCATGCAGCCACAGCAGACCATAATACTCGCCGTTAAGATACGTGACCGCAGGCACAACGCCCTCGCAGTCGGTATAGCCTGCCTGTGCCGCCAGCCGCTGGTTCAGCTCATCACGAATGTATGCAAACTGAAAATCGTTGCCCGCATTGCGCAAAACAAGCTTGTCGTATTTATCAATGGTAGTGCCGTTTATGTGCGGCGTGCCGAAAACGTCAGTTTCAAACTTGCCGTGCTCGGGGTCGTAAGATTTTCTCGCAAACAGTTTCAGCGATTTTATTGAAGATTCGCGCGATGCCGCCCCGAATATCCTCACGCCTGCGCCCTGCTCAAACATCAGCGTGCCGTCGGCGTTTATAGCTTCTACATAAATAGGCCGCTCACTTTGCTTGCCGCGCAGCTGAAAATTCTTACCGTAAAACAAACCGTCGGGCGCATTGAAAAGGTCGTCGGGCGTTCCCGTCAGCGAGAAAATTATGTTATTGAACCGCTGATCTATCCCTAGCAGCGAAAAGAACGTGTGCGTTACCGTTTGCGACTCGCTGCCGTCAGCGTAATAAGCCTTTGCCCTTAGCGCAAGACATGAGGGAAAATCCCCTGTTGCGCCGTCAAGCTTTATGGGCTCTGTGTACAAGTTAGTTTCCTTTGTCGGCTCGCTGCCGTCGGTGGTGTAGTACACCTGCGCGCCCTCGGGATATGTTATACCTATATTTACAGAGGTATTGAAAAACCTTGTTTCGGTGACTTCTTCGCCGCTGCCAGTAAAGTTTACAGCTTCAAAAACTTCCGTCTTGTCAGTCTTATCAGTACTGCTTTCAACGCTGCTGTCTTTCACCGTTTGGGAAGAGCTTTCGCCCTTTGAGGAACTGTCATCACTGCTGCATGATGTGAGGCACGAAGCGCACAGCACCGCCGCCGCTATGAAACAGAAAAGTTTTTTTGCTTTCATAAATTGCTCCTTTATGTGTTCAACCTTTTATAAACCTGTCCATCAGCGTGCAGCCCTTTGGAATAAATCTGCCTGTTGCTTCAGCATTTTTTTCACAAAGGCAGTCTACACCATGCTTTTTCTCCTGCTTGTGATATATAAGGTACGGAACAGGCTTGTTTGTGTGTGTCATAAGCGAGATTGGCGTCGGGTGGTCTGGGCAGACAAGAATTTTATAGTCGCTCATTTCGTCAAGCGCATTCATAACAGGGCCGAGTATTTTCTCGTCAATAAGCTCAATAGAACGCACCTTGTTTTCTGTTTCGTGGCGGTGACCGCATTCGTCGGGAGCTTCAACGTGTATGTAAACAAAGTCCTGACCATTTTTCAACTCATTTATGCACGCCTGCGCCTTGCCGTCAAAGTTGGTATCTATATATCCCGTTGCGCCATCAACCTCGATAACATTCATGCCGCTTAGATGTCCTATGCCTTTCAGCAGGTCAACAGCCGATATCATCGAGCCTTTCAGACCGTACTTATCTTTAAAAGACGAAAGCGGTTTTTTAACGCCCTCGCCCCACAGCCACATGGAATTTGCAGGACGTTTGCCTGCTTTTATTCTCGCAAGGTTCACGGGGTGATCTTTAAGTATGTCATAGCTTTTTATCATCATGTCAAGCAGTTTCGCGGCATTAGGGCTGTCTGAAAGATAATTCTTTATCGGCTTGCCCGTTATATCATGCGGAGGAGTAAGCGTGCCTACATCGGTAGTACCGCCGTTCCATATAAGGCAATGGCGGTAGCTTACGCCCGAGTACAGCTGAAATTCCTCCGAGTTGAAATGCTCTGCTAGTGTTTCAATAAGCTTTGCAGCCTCTGCGGTAGAAATATCGTCCGAACAGTAGTCCACCATGGTTTTGTCTCTGTAATTCGGTTCATCAGAAAGCGTAACAAGATTGCATCTGAAAGATACATCGCTCTCCTTCATGTCAACGCCTATAGATACCGCTTCAAGCGGCGACCGACCGCTATAATACTTAACAGGGTCATATCCCAGAACTGAAAGATTTGCAACGTCGCTTCCCGGCTTCATGCCGTCGTCTACCGTCTTTACCAGACCCACTTCGCCTACAGCCGCCATTTTGTCCATATTCGGCTTGTTTGCAGCCTCCATAGGTGTCTTGCCGCCAAGTTCTGGTATAGGCAGGTCTGCCATACCGTCACAGAGCATTACTACATACTTCATATATATACTTCCTTTCGTTATCAAGTTCATTGCTCGGTCTGCGTTCTTCCGCGTTTGCGGCGCTTTTTGGTCTCATACATAATTGCGTCTGCGCGGCGAATAAAGTCTTCTAAAGTGTCATCTCCCTTTGGAACGTCAACAATGTAACCGCAGCTTGCACCAATGCTGTAAGGCTTGCCGCTGACTTTATTGTAACCGTTAAGCATATTCTGTACGGCTGCAACGTATTCTTCCGCTATCTTTTCCGAATAGTTGAACGCCATTACTTCAAACTCGTCGCCGCCGAAACGCGCGCATATCTCTCTGTGCTTAGAAACTCTGCTTAGTGCGTTGCCTACCTGAACTATGGCATTGTCGCCCTCATGATGACCGTATTTGTCGTTTATAACTTTCAGGTCGTCAAGGTCAACAGCCAACACGAACACCATTTTTCCGCGTGATTTTGCCGCCTCAAACTGTTCCGCAGCCTTGCCCAAAGCTCCGCGCCTGTTATAAAGATTCGTAAGAGGATCGCGCACATACATTCTTTCCAGCATACTTGAATACAGCGTAAGCTTTGAGCGCACCCTGATATTTTCAAGCGCGGTGCTTATGTTCATCTTCCACGTGTTGAATATAACGCTGCTGCCTATATAGCCGTCGCAACTCAATGCGATATATCCGAAATTCCTGTCCTGAAAATGCAGCGGAGTTATAAAGAAAACATTTGCAAACGTATTTTTGGTAAACAGCGCAGGCAGCATCTCCCCGCGGCTGAAAGTAAAATTAGGCAGATAATCGCCTTTTTCGCGCGCTATGCGGCAGTCTATTGTATCGGTATAGTCAGAATGATCCACCTTTAACTTTTCGTCAGCATTTTCAAGATGAGTATTCAGACAAAGATAAAACCTATCAACATAAATATCTTCTATATAGTACCGCAGCTTTTGGAACGCCGCCTCAAAGTTGTTCACATATGTAAGGTCCTCGCTCATTCTTATAAGCCTTTTTGACATCGTTTTGAAACGGTCGTTATCAGAGTTTATATCGCGCATCATGGCGTTATGCTTATCGTCGCCGAAGGTAACGCAGCCGCAGCTTTCTGAAAGCGAAAGCCTGTTTTTTATCTGAACGTGCATAAACTCGCCCTTGCCAAGCTTCAGGACTTCTGGAATTATATTTACTGCGCTCTCCCCTGCCGCTATGAAATCTATCTCAACGGTAGTTATCGAAGGGCAGTGCGCCGATGAGAACCTTATTCCTCCAAAGCCTGTAACAGCCACATCGTCGGGTACTTTTACACCTGCCCTTGAAATCTCGTCGCTTATGCCCATTGCAATATTGTCGTTGGCGCAAACGAAAGCCTGCGGCAGCTTGCTGCCCTGCTGCACATACTCACGAATTTTAGTTACAGCCCTGTACTCATCGAAGCCCGAAAAGCACACCCTCTTTTTCTCATATGGTATGCCGTGGTCTTTAATCGCCTTTCTGTATACCGAAAAGCGGTTATCTCTTTCAAGGTCGTTTTCATACGCGCCGACATAATTTATCTCGGTAAAGCCATGCTTTGTGATAAGATGCTCAACAAGCTCATAAAGTCCGCCGCAGTAATCAATATCAATACTGTGGCAGCCTGATATTTTCCTGTCAACAGAAATAACGGGGACGCCGCTCTGATGGGCGCGCGCAAGTATCCTGTCAAGCGCTTCCTGCGTGGGTACAGTTTCTGGAAGAACTATCAGGGCGCTGAACTTTTCAAAGTTTATAAGGTCGAATATCTTTTCCTCTCCGCTGTCGTGAAGCGAATGATTCGTGGTATTACTAAGCGGACAGAAAAACGCCGTGTCGTAGCCTTTCTGCTTTGCGGCATCTAAAATGCCTTTGCATATCTTGTCCTGATATTCTGCGTTTACGCCTGCATATGCCACTGCTATGCGCAGTTTGTTTTCGGGCATATATTTTTCACCTCTGTGCTAATTTCATACACAGTAATTATACCACACTTGCTTTTGTTTTTCAATAGCTCACGGAATATAAATAGTAAATTTTTAATTTTTATAAATAATAAACATAAGATATTTGCTGCACATTACTCTTGCAATTTACGACAAAATGTTTTATAATATAAATGATACATTGTATTACCGAAAGGAATGATGTTTTGTGAAGCTTACCGAAAAAGAGCGTGAGGGCAAGCAGATACTTTATGACGGCATGACATACGCTGCAATTGCGGCTTCGTCTGCGCTGGCGGCTTTGCTTTTGACAAGCAACAAAAAGCCCGAAAAGACGATGAAAAAATTCAAGAAAAACTACAAGCGCGTAAACGGCGCACTGAACTCCGCAGCCGACAAGGTAACGCTGAAATGGCTTGAAAGAGACGTTAAAGCCCACCCCGACAAATACATAAAGCGCGACAAGGGCATACACATCGACCCTGCCGAGATGATCGACATCTGAGGTGGGATATGAGAAGATATTTAACGCTTTACAGAAAGTATTTCAAAGAGGCGCTTGAAAGCGGCGTTGATCCCGAGAGGCTTTTGGAATACCACCTGCGGCAGATAGAGTTTTTCCAGCACGAGCGGCTTATACACCTTATAGTTACACTGCTTTTCGCGTTGGCAACGGTGATGACGATAATTGCAACGGCGGTTACTAATTCTATAGCGTTCGCTATCCTTACGCTTATGCTGCTGTGCCTGCTCATACCTTACATAGCGCATTATTTCTTTCTTGAAAATCAGGTGCAGTATATGTATGATGACTACAACAAACTGTACATAAAAATACACGGTTTCGGCTACCAAAGCGATACCGAAAAGAAAGCGCACAAAAATAAGACCTCTTGAAAAAAGAGGTCTTTTGAATTTTACAGGTCTTTCTTTCTGAAAACAAGGCAGCTTATCAGCAGAGACAATATTATGTACACAAGCGTGAGCGGCACCATTTCGCCGACGTCTATTCCGTTTTCGCCAAGCTCCAGCATCTGTTGTGTGATGAGGTATTTGTTAAAGTCAATATCCCAGTCGTATTTGTAAGAGAATATCATAAGTATCGAGGTTATCATGCTTGCAAAGCCGAGCGACGTTACAACAGTGAGCATTATCGAGCCTGCGTGCGAACGTATCAGCACCGAGAACATAAGAAACACGCATACAAGCGCAAACTGCAGCAGATAGTTCATACCCATTATCTGCAAAAGCTCTGCCATATCGCCCAATTCAAAGCCGCCTGTGCATATCATGAGCATTATACATTCAAGCACAAATATCAGCACATAAAATGCTAGCAAAAATATCGCGCAGCAAATGAGCTTTGAAAAAATATACTCTAAACGGCTCCTCAGCTGACCTATATAGCTTTTTATAAAGCCCGTGTGCAGATCTTTCGTCAAAAACAGTATTACGATTATTCCCACAAAAAGCTGAATGAATCCTCCGCCCATAACTACCTGCATAAACTCACTGAGCTGATAATCGGAAGCCTGAGCAGGGGTGTTCGTTATATCCCCTCCGATAGTGAACATTATGGACATGCCCCTTGTCATCAGATACTGCAAGATCGTTGAGATGATGAGCACAACATAAAGCCCTCTCATCTTTATCATACGGTAAAGGTCCATTCTGATAAGGTTTGTCATTATCTTGCACCTCCCGTAATTCTT
>CANRDG010000066.1 GCA_947629275.1 uncultured Clostridia bacterium
GAGCCGCACGGCAGCGCAAGAGATGTACTTTCAACTTTAAGACCTATTTCATCGGCTGTAACGCTGCCGCCGAAACGCTTTATCATTATTTCGGACAGCATATACGCCATTACGGAGGGTGAAAGACCCGTAGTATAGCTGTTGAGCAGGAACATTATGGGCTTTTCGCTCATAACACCTGCACACAATTTCAAAAGGCTGTAAATACAGTCTTCAAGCTTCCAAACCTCGCCGCTCGGCCCTCTGCCGTAGCTTGGGGGATCCATTATGACGATGTCGTAAAAATTCTGCCTGCGTATCTCTCTTGCGACGAACTTTTCGCAGTCGTCTACTATCCAGCGTATCGGTCTGTCTGAAAGACCGGAGGCAGCGGCGTTCTCTCTTGCCCACTGCACCATGCCTTTAGATGCGTCTACGTGTGTTACAGCGGCTCCTGCCGCCGCGCAAGCGAGAGTTGCACCGCCTGTATACGCAAACAGATTGAGCACTTTCAGCTGTCTTTGGCTGCGGCTTATGGTATCGCCGAGAAGCTGCCAGTTCACCGCCTGCTCCGGGAAAAGCCCGGTATGTTTAAATCCCGTTGGACGAATGATGAATTTAAGCTTGTCGTATGTTATCTGCCAGCTTTCGGGGAGCTTTTTTCTGTACTCCCACTCTCCGCCGCCCTTTTGCGAACGGTGGTAAACTGCCGCAGCTTTTGCCCAAAGCTCTTTGTCCTTTTCGGTCTGCCAGATTATCTGCGGGTCGGGGCGAACGAGCAATGTGCCGCCCCAGCTTTCAAGCTTTTCGCCGCAAGATGTATCTAGTATTTTATAGTCCTGCCAGTTATCTGCTATTCTCATAGTTATTTAGCCGCAAACTTTTCTATAGCGGCGGCGATATTCTGTGCATATTCGGTTATAACGCCGAAATTCTTGCCCTCTATCATAACTCTTACAAGCGGTTCTGTACCCGACTCGCGAATGAGTATCCTGCCGTCGTCGCCGAGTTTGTCTTTATACATATCTATAGTATTTACTACCTCTTCATCGGTCTTCCACTTGCCCTTTTTGTCGGCGGTTATCTCTACGTTTTTGAGTATCTGCGGATAAGATGTCATAACGCCTGCAAGTTCGGAAGCCTTAACGCCTGTTTTGCAGAGTATTTCAAGCAGCTTTACTGCGGTAAGTTCGCCGTCGCCCGTGGTAGCCTCGTCAAGGAAAATTATATGACCAGACTGCTCGCCGCCTAAGTTATAGCCGCCGTTTTGCATTTCTTCAAGAACGTATCTGTCGCCTACCTGAGTGGTGGCAACAAGCACGCCGTTTTGCTTTGCGAATTTGAAAAAGCCGAGGTTAGTCATAACGGTGACAACGCAGCAGTTTGATTTGAGCTTGCCTGTAGCTTTCATATACTTTGAAAAGATCGCAAGCAGCTTGTCGCCGTCTATGATATTACCCTGCTCGTCACAGGCAAGGCATCTGTCGGCATCGCCGTCAAAAGCAAGACCCACATGACATTTGTTGTCAACGGTGGCTTTACAAAGGGCGTCCATATGCGTAGAGCCGCAGTTTGCATTGATATTTGTGCCGTCGGGCTTATTGTTTATAAACACGCAGTTAGCGCCGAGACCTTTGAACAGTTTTTCGGCACATTCGGAAGATGCACCGTTGGCGCAGTCTATACACACCTTTAAGCCGCGGAAGTCGCCCTCTATAGTCTTCATGATATAGCGGATATAATCCCACTGGGCGTTCTTTTCATAGATAACTCTGCCTATAAGAGAACCGCTTGAAAGGCATATGCTTTCGGGGTTATCCAGCACCAGCTCTTCTATCTCGTTTTCGATAGCATCGGGCAGTTTGAAGCCTGTGCCTGCAAAAAGCTTTATACCGTTAAATTCAACGGGGTTATGCGATGCGGATATCATAACGCCTGCATCTGCTTCGTACTTCTTTACGAGCATTGCGACCGCAGGCGTAGGCACTACCCCGAGAACGTGTGCATCTGCGCCCACAGAGCATATGCCTGCAATAAGCGCTGCTTCTAGCACATCGCCCGAAATACGGGTATCTTTGCCGATAAGTATCTTAGGCTTGCGGTTCGTTGTCTTTGTAAGCACCAGCGCTGCCGCTCTGCCGATGTTCATAGCGGTCTCGCAGGTAAGCTCTGTTATCGCTACCCCTCTTGCGCCGTCTGTTCCAAAAAGTCTTCCCATAAAAAACGTCTCCTTTATAAATATATCTTTGGAAAATTATCAGAAGCTGTACTGACCGTCTTTAGGTATACCGAGATGTCTGTAGGCAAGCTCGGTTGCACATCTGCCGCCTTTAGTTCTGTTAAGAAAGCCCAGCTGCATAAGGAACGGTTCACACACGCCCTCGATTGTAGCGGCATCTTCGCCGAGCGACTGCGCCAGCGTTTCAAGACCGACAGGGCCGCCGCTGTAGTTTATGATTATCGCCCGAAGAATACGTCTGTCAAGTTCGTCAAGACCGAGTTTGTCAACTTCCATTCGGTTGAGGGCTATATCAACCATTTCTTTGGTAAGCTTGCCGCTGCCTATTACATCTGCATAGTCTCTTGCACGCCGCAAAAATCTGTTGGCTATACGCGGTGTACCACGTGAGCGCGATGCAAGTTCTTTTGCGCCCTCCTCGTCGCAGGGAACGCAAAGTATTACAGAAGAGCGCATGATTATCTCGCAAAGTTCATCTGCGGTATACGGCTCTAGGTGCGCTTCAATTCCGAACCTGTCACGCAATGGCTTTGTAAGCTGACCTGCAATTGTGGTCGCGCCTATAAGCGTAAATTTATTGAGGTCGAGCCTTATGCTTCTTGCAGCAGGTCCTTTGCCGACTATAATATCTAATGCGTAATCTTCCATAGCCGGGTAGAGTATCTCCTCTACGGCTTTTGAGAGGCGGTGTATCTCATCTATAAAAAGTACATCGCCCTCTTGAAGATTTGTCAGCAGTGCGGCAAGGTCGCCGGGCTTTTGTATTGCCGAGCCGTTGGTCTTGCGGCAGTTTACACCCATTTCATGAGCGATTATCTCCGCAAGAGTAGTCTTACCGAGTCCCGGAGGACCGTAAAGCAGCACATGGTCGAGGACTTCTCCTCTTTTCTTTGCCGCTTCGATATAGACTTTCATGTTCTCCTTTACCTTTGACTGACCGATATACTCGTCAAGCAGCTTGGGGCGCAGACTTCTTTCTATTTCGTCCTCGGCGTCCTGACGTATCGGTTCGGGAGAAACTATTCTGTTTTCAAAATCAAATTCGCTGTTTTCTATCAATCGTTGTACTCCCCTGTCCTATCAAATTACTTAGCCGCCAAAGCTCTCAGCGCGCCTTTTATATAATCTTCCACAGAAAGATCTTTACCGAGTTTTGCTATAGCAGTTGCAGCTTCCGACTGCGAATAACCCAGCGCCACGAGAGCCTGTGTTGCATCCTGAGCGGCGCTGCCCTCGCTTCGTACCGACGAATAGTCGTCTGCAACGGCAAAACCCGAAGTATCACTTGTGACCTTTGATTGCAGCTCCAAAACTATCTTCTGTGCGGTCTTGTTGCCGAGACCTTTTACGGTGGTGAACGCTTTATAGTCGCCGCTTGCTATGGCTATTGCAATATCGCGCTCGTTCATTACGGAAAGGATAGATATTGCCGCCTTTGCGCCCACGCCCGAAACTGATATCAAAAGTCTGAACCATCCGAGTTCCTCTTTTGTGGCAAAGCCGAAAAGCTCTATGGTTTCGGTCTGCTCTCTTACAGCGAGATGTGTATACAGCGTTACCTCGCTTTTTGAAGATATTTTCATGAGCGTGTTGTGCGATGTTCTGCACGCAAAGCCCACTCCGCCGCAGCTTACCACTGCCATATCGGGTTCTGTATGTATCAGTTTTCCCGTTACACAATATATCATATCAAGTTCACCGTTCTCCTCTTGCTAAAAGTTTTTAAGACCGTTGTTTTCTATTATGCCGCTCAGTGAAAACGCCGTATGACCGTGGCAGATAGCTATTCCCAGCGCATCGGCGACGTCATCGGGCTTTGGCACTGCGGAAAGGTGAAGTATCTGCCTTGTCATTTCCTGAACCTGCTTTTTCTCAGCTCTGCCGTAGCCTGTAATTGACAATTTTACTTGCAGCGGCGTATACTCGCTTATATGTATGCCGCGCTGTATGGCAGGCAGCAGAGTTACGCCCCTTGCCTGCGCCACCGAAATTGCGGTAGTCTCATTCGTATTGAAATACAGCTTTTCAATGCCCATTTGGTCTGGTCTATAGGTATCGAGCACCTGCGTCATATCGTCGTATATCATTTTGAGCCTGTCGTTGAAAGGTTTGTCGGCGGGGGTGGTTATCGCTCCGAAGCCCACAACGGCAAAGTCCATGCCGCCTCGGTATTCAAGCACGCCGAAGCCTATTATCGCATATCCGGGGTCTATGCCTATTATCCTCACGGGTATCTCTCCTTAATACAGATACGGCACATACGACAAGCCGCACTTATCCATACTAACCTAATTATATAGTATAACATTATTTTGCTTTTTTTGCAATAGGTACAGAGCATTTTTTAAGATAAAGACTGCTTTTTATTGAGGTGCGGCGTTTCATATTTTGGCATGAAAAATTTTTTATTTGCAAAATGTTACAAAATAGCGGTACAATTTTTGTCGGTTTATATAATTTTTTTGACTTTGTTTATAAAATGAAGAAAAAGGCTTGATTTGTTTTTCAAAATGTGGTAAACTTAATACATACGTGCGTGGGCGCGCGGCTTTTTTCAGTGCGCCTTTGGCATTTTTGCAGGATATTTTTAACCAAAGACCATTTTAATGTAAATATAAATAGCAGTCAGTATTAAAAATAAGCGGTAATTTCGCGCTATGCTTTTAATTCGGCTGTACAGAGAGATAATAAAAATACAGAGAAAGACGACAACAGCCTTGAATTTTTCAAGGTACGAACGGAGGAAAAAATTTTGGATAAATTCGTTATAAGAGGCGGAAAGCCGCTGCATGGTGAAGTTACCATAAGCGGCGCAAAAAACGCTGCCGTAGCTATTGTTACCGCTGCGATACTTTGCGATGAGCCTTGCATTATAGAAAATGTACCCGACATCAGCGATATTGCCATTTGTCTTGAAATTTTCAGGCAGATGAGAGCCGATGTAAGGATAATAAATAAAAATACGGTAAGGATAGACACGAAAAACATTTCAGTGCCGAGAGTGCCGTATGATCTGGCGCGCTCTATGAGGGCGTCCAGCTATTTCCTCGGAACGCTTTTGGGAAGATTTCACGAGGCTCTGGTGGCTCTGCCCGGCGGCTGCGACCTTGGCGACAGACCGATAGATCAGCATTTGAAAGCGTTCAAGGCGCTGGGTGCTTCTGATATTATGGAGAACGGAAGCGTTCACATAAAGGCTGACGAGCTTATAGGCAATCAGATATACTTTGATTTTATAACCGTCGGCGGAACTATAAACGCGATATTTGCTGCGGTAAAGGCTAAGGGCTACACCGTTATTGAAAATGCCGCGAAAGAGCCGCACATAGTTGACGTTGCGAACTTTCTAAACTCTATGGGCGCTGATATAAGGGGTGCAGGTACTGACGTTATAAAAATAAGAGGCGTTGACTACCTTAAAGGCATTACTTATCCCGTTATACCCGACCAGATAGAGGCAGGAACATACATGGTAGCCGCTGCCGCGACAAGAGGCAACGTGCTTATTAAAAACGTTATCCCCAAGCACCTTGAAAGCATAACCGCGAAACTGAGAAACATAGGCGTTTCGGTCGAAGAATTTGACGAGAGCGTAAGAGTAAGGGCTGACAGCGGCGGAATTTTCCTAAAGACCAACATAAGGACTATGCCGCACCCGGGCTTCCCTACCGATATGCAGCCGCAGATGTCTACCCTGCTGACTTTGGCAGAGGGCACAAGCACTGTATACGATGATATTTTTGACAATCGTTTCAGATATGTTTCTGAGCTTCGCAGAATGGGTGCTGATATTTCTGTTGACGGAAAAGTTGCTGTTATTCACGGCGGCAGGCTGACTGGCGCACCGGTAAAGGCCACCGACCTGAGAGCAGGCGCGGCTATGATAATAGCGGGTCTTGCGGCTAGCGGTGTGACAGAGATATCTGACATTTACCACATTGAGAGAGGCTATGAGGCGATAGAGGAAAAGCTGAAATCCATAGGTGCGGACATTCAGAGAGTTTACGTACCTTCGGGCAGCGACATGGCTATAAGTGTTTAATAATGAAAGCATAGGCGGCAGCTTTGGCAGTCGCCTTTAATTTTGAGGTGATATTTTGGCAAGAGTTTATCCGCTGTTTTCTTCAAGCGACGGAAACGCGACTTTTATAGGCAGCCGAAGGGGCGGCATACTGATAGATGCAGGGGTATCATGCAAGCGGTTGGTGGAGGCTCTGCAAAGCAACGACATACCGACTTCTGCGATACAAGCGGTATTCATAACGCACGAACATTCAGATCACATAAAGGGGCTGAAAACATTCACCTCAAAATACGCTGTGAATGTTTTCGCACAGCCGCTCAATGCCGAATATCTGGCGGCTTCGGGGTACATTTCGGCTCGGTCGCGGCTTTATGACATAAACGGCAGCGTTTGCGTGGGCGATTTTGAAGTCACTTCGTTTGCGACGCCGCATGACACGCGCCAAAGCTGCGGTTACAGAATAAACACCCCTGACGGCAAAACGGTTTGCGTATGCACCGACCTTGGTGAAGTTACTCAGACGGTACATGACAACCTTATGGGCTGCGACATAGTTTTACTAGAGGCTAATTACGACAAGAATATGCTTGTGAACGGCTCGTACCCCTATCCTTTGAAGCAGCGTATTCTTTCAGGACACGGGCATCTGGACAACCGTGACAGCGGCGCGGAACTTAGAAAACTGGTATCTCGCGGTACTACACGCCTGATACTGGGACATCTGAGCAGGCACAATAACGACCCTCAGACCGCCGAACGCACGGTGACGGAGGCGCTTTTCGGAATGGAACGCGGCAGCGATTACATACTGATGACTGCGCCCGTTGAAACGCACGGAGAGGTCATGATAGTATGACGATAAACATTGTTACCATAGGAAAGCTGAAAGAAAAATACTGGCGCGATGCGTGCGATGAATACATAAAGCGTTTGACGGCTTTTGGAAAGGCGGGCATTACAGAGCTTTCGGAGGCTCGGCTGCCTGACGAACCGTCTGCGGCGGAGATAAAGGCTGCGCTTGCAAAAGAAAGTGAAGAAATGCGCAAATTTTCTAAAATAAAAAACTCTGCGAACGTTGCTTTGTGCATTGAGGGCGATATGCTTTCAAGCGTGCAGCTTTCAGACAGGCTGAAACAGTTTGCGGTGGGCGGAAGATCGACGGTGAACTTTTTTGTAGGGTCGTCGTTCGGCATTGACGAGATTTTTAAAAAGGAATGTGATTTCAGGCTTTCGATGTCGCGCATGACATTTCCGCATCAGCTGGCGAGAATTATGTTGGCGGAGCAGATATACAGAGCATTTTCTATAGGAGCGAATTCAAAATATCACAAATGAATACGTTATCATAAGAAAATTGGATAGAAAATTTATATTTTATGATACATTATTTATATTATTGTATTTTTATAAGTGATATAATTATTGTGTACAATTATGTTTAAGGTATTTTCAAAAACATAAAAACCGTTTTTTCGACTGGAGGATAGTTAAATGGAGCTAAGTAATATCAAGGGCATAACCTTTGCACCGTTTGCAAACAGAGGCGTTCTTAGCAAGAAAGATGCTTTCAAGAGCCTTGAAGCCATAAAAGAACGCACGCCTGCTAATCTTATAATGCTGGTGCCGTGCGGACTTCAGAATGATGCACATTCAGAGATAATAAGATACGATACAGAGGCTACCATGAGCGACAGTGAGCTTATCGCTATTATAAGATACGCGAAGAAGCTCGGCTTTAATGTTGGTCTTAAACCTACCTGCAACTGCAAGGACGGCACTTGGAGGGCTTACATAAACTTCTTTGAAGATGATGTTCCGAATATGCCGACATGGAAAAAATGGTTCGAGTCATACACAGACTTTCAGCTGCACTACGCCGAGATCGCAAAGTCCGAGGGCGTTGATCTTTTCGTTTGCGGCTGCGAAATGGTAATGACTGAGCACCGCGAGGACGATTGGAGGGCGCTTATCCGCAAGATAAGGAGAGCTTACAACGGCATACTTACCTACAATGCGGAGATGTATCTTGAAGAACACGTTTCGTGGTGGGACGAGTTGGACGCTATATCTTCAAGCGGCTACTACCCGATAGATGAGTGGGATAAACAGATGAAGAGGATAGAGAGCGTTGCTAAGAAATACGATCTGCCGTTTTTCTTTTCGGAGGTCGGCTGTATGTCGATGTCGGGAGCATCTATGCAGCCTAACAACTGGAGCATGAGAAGCCCTGCCAACCTGAAAGAACAGGAAAGATGGTACGAAATGATGTTCTTCTCAACGAAGAAATATCCGTGGGTAGCAGGTCACGTTATATGGTGCTGGTCGGCGACGCCGTATGCTTTGAAGAAAGCGGCTGTTGATTGGGGCTATGATATTTTCGGAAAACCTGCCGAGAGCGTTGTTGCAAGGTATTTCAATCAGTAATAAATATTTAGTCCTGCTTCATTTAAGGAGCAGGACTTTTTTGCGCTTTTTTGAATATTTTAAAGAGGCTGAAAAGACCGTCGGAGGCTATGAGAACAAACAGCGGCAGCATATTTACCATATACCGCGAGCGCGTTTCCCACAAAAGCAGGAACAGCACAAGTCCAAAAACTGTCAGCCGCAGGACATACAAATTATCGGTACGGCTGTTTATTGCGGACAGAAGAAAAGATGATGTCATCAGCAATATGAGCATATTATGGATAACGAACGCCATACACAAAAACGGTACAGACCCACTGAAAAAGCGTTTGGCAGCGCTGTCTTCGGTATCGCGCAGCTGCCATGTGAGTTGGTAAACGCCGCCCGACCAGGTATAATTCAGTTTATTGATGATATGTTTTGCAAAGCCGATAACGCCCTTTTCGTGAAGTGTATCGTTTATTTTTTCACGGCATACTTCGTCTCTTGTATGTTTGTCAGGCTGAGAGTAGGTGAATATAAAACTGCCGTCGTCGTAACCTCCCCTGCCGGTAAGACCCATCATCACCCAGTGTGACGTTGGAAAGCCGTAACGCTCGACGCCCTCGGGGTTTATGATATTGCTAAAGTACATTATCTGTCTTTCGGCGGAAACTATGCCTGCAAGACCTATCGCTACGGCTGCTGTAAAGCTAAGTGCGCGCTTTAGGTTTACTTTGAAAAACAGATATATTATGAGCGCCACACCTGCAACAGCCACGCTGCCTTTTACGCAGAAACCTATTCCGACTGTTACCGCCGTTAAGGCTGAAAAGAGCGCAAAACGTTTCTTACCTGCCGCTTCGGCGGCGCAAATGCCGAAGTACACTGCCGCCAGCACGAAAGGCATTGATACGACGTCGCTGTAGAATATGCAGGAATACGCGAAAAGGACGGGGTTCAGAAGCACTGAAAGCATACAAATAAGCTTATGCAGACAGCGTTTGAAAAGTTTATCGCAAAGCTTATACACAAGAAAATACGAAAGCTGCATACACGCAACTGACGCGAGGGGCGCAGTCAATTTCGGCACATAGCCAAGCACCGCCCTCACGGTTTTATACAAAAGCGTTTGCAGCAAAAACAGCCCCCACTGGTTTGAATATCTTTCAAGGTAGTGGGTGTG
>CANRDG010000067.1 GCA_947629275.1 uncultured Clostridia bacterium
CTGTTCCAGCATAGTTCCTTTGTGCAGGTCTATATATGAATGTCAGGAAAATTTTTTGTAACTTTTTTGTTAATATTGCCCCGAAATAATTTCACGGCGGCGTTTTTATTTGACAAATTGTACGTTTTATGTTATGTTAGAATAAAAGCATATACAGATAATAAATAGGAGCTTTTTATGAAAAACAGCTTGGACAGATTATTTATACATAATATAAACGGTGCGCACAAGCTATCCTCGCCAACGCAGCCGCAGATAATGCTTGCCAGCGAGAGTTTCTGCGAGATACTCGGCTACACTGAAGGTGAGCTTGACGGCGTTGACTTAACTTCGCTTATTCACCCCGACGACAGGGAGATATTCTTCGCTCTTTTGCGCTCTCTTACCCCGAACGGCAAGCAGTCGCCGCGCACAGCACGCATGAAGATGCTTCGCAAAAACGGCTCGGTGTGCCACGTAAGTGAGTCGGTCTCGCTGTATATCTCAAAAAACGGCGATATTGCGGTATACGGCACACTTACCGACATGACGCCGACCGTTGAGGAGAACGAGGAGCTTGAATACCTGCGCACGGGCGTTCCCTGCGGCTTTTTAACGCTGACCTGCGAGGAACACCCGAAGATAGTTTACATGAACGAGCGAATGTCTCACATACTGCGCGTGCCTGAAAACGCTGACGGCGTTCCGTACCCCCTGAGGCTGCTTGGCAACGATGTTTACCTGATGATACCCGTCGAGGAGCGTATGCACTTTGCCGAGATCCTTAACCACGCCCAGAGCGCAGGCGGCAAGGCTATTTACAGCGAACTATCGGCGCTAAGGTTCGACGGCGTTAGAATACGCCTTTCCGGCTGGATATCGCGCTTTGCAGACGACAGCGGCAGGCAGCTGTTGAAAGCTGTCTGCACCGACATTACAGAAAGATATGATTTTCAGAAAGGGAAAGAGCGGCAGCAGCTGCTTGGCGTGCTAAGAGATGTCTACAATAAAATTTTTCTGTGTGACCTGAAAAGCAAGACTATAACCTGCCTTGAGGGCGAGAGCAGCGCGCTTTTCAACAACATACAAAACATACCCATGCACCTTGCCGAGGCTGCCGCACACTGGATAGATACAGCCGTTTCGGAGGAAAGCAGACAAGTCGTGCGCGACTTTGCCGCAGATATTTTCAACCACAGGGCAAAGGGCGAAAACGGTATGCCGCCGAAGATAGAGTTTTACGCGCTTTCTTCCAGCGGCGAAGAAAAAAGCTACACTGCAACATATGTAGAAATTGACGAAACATCGGGACTTTTCTGCTGCCGAAGAAACGGTGGATCACGCCGCGGAGGTGAGTTGACCGCAAACGTAAAAGAACTTGTTATGCAAATGACCGACGGAATCGTTGCTTTTGAGATAGAAGATGCCCGTATACGCCCGCTATATGCAAGTGAGAACGTGCGGACGTTTTTCGGCTATTCAAAAGAAGAATGGGCGTACCTTGCGCGAAAGAGCCGCAGCCTGAAAGACTTTGTTTCACGCAGCGGCATAGCCTACAGCGAGTTTGTAAAGATATTCGACAGCGGCGAGGCTGAGTTTGAATACACCGACCTTTCAAACGGTACGCGCCGCAGGATAAGAGCGGTAAGCTCTCACGCCGCAGACGACGGCACACCTCGCTATGTAATGCTTTACAACGCAGACGACAGCTCGGTAAGCGCATCAAACGGCACAGTTACAGTAAAGCCGCGCGTTTTTATACGAACATTCGGATATTTTGACGTTTTCATAGGTGATAAACCTATTGCTTTCCGCAACGAAAAATCAAAGGAACTTTTCGCTCTGCTCGTTGACCGCAAAGGCGGCTATATCTCCTCCGAGGAGGCAATAGCCTTTCTGTGGGAAAACGAGCCGGTAAATTCCGTAACGCTGGCAAGATACCGCAAAGTCGCCCTGCGGCTTAAAAATATTTTGGAAGAGTACGGGATTTCGGATATCGTGGAATCCGTCAACGGCAAGCGCAGGCTCGTTACCGATAAAGTGCGCTGCGACCTATACGACTATCTCTCCCACCGCGAAAAGTATTCGCACCTTTTTAAGGGCAGCTACCTTACCAACTACAGCTGGGGCGAAAACACCCTCGCCGAGCTTGTAAACTAGTAACAATAAATAACAAAACAGAGCGTTCCGTGTGTGGTGCGCTCTGTTATTTTTTATCTTCTTCTTTTTCTTTCTCCGCCGAGCATACCAAAAGATCGCCGTCGGTGTCGATTATCTTAACTTTAGTGCCTATCGGTATTTCCTCGTCCGTTGCCGAAATGGCAAAGCTGTCGAATGTGCTTCCGAAGACGTCAACGCTGACGCACCCTCGGCTGTCATTGGGGTAAACGGTCTTATACACCAGCCCTATGTGACCTATCGTCACCCTGTTGTCACGCTGAGGAAACTTTGGCTTTTTTGGCGTACCGAAAAACACTACCGCCAAAAGAGCGTATACAAGCGTTACTAAAACCGCTGCAGGGTACGCCATGTACCACGCCACACCCTTTACTATAAGGTATAGTGTAAGCAGTGAAAACAGGCTTATGCCGCTCATGAAGATGATATTTTTCAGCGATGAACTGCTGTGCCGCCTTACTCCCCTGTCAACGCGATCCAGCTTTTCCACCAAAATGTTCATAAGCGCCGCGGCGAGCGACAAAAGCCCCACCGTCAGCAGTACGCGCTCAAAATGGTTTAGCGAAAGATAATTATCCAGCATTTGTCGCCCTCCTTTCAAATGCTATTCTTCGGCAGCGAACTGGCTGTTGTAAAGCTGTGCATAAAAGCCGTTTTTGCTTAGAAGCTCCCCGTGCGTTCCCTGCTCTATGATGTTTCCGTCGCGCATTACCAGTATAACGTCCGCCTCTCTTATCGTCGAGAGCCTATGCGCCACTATGAAAGACGTCCTGCCTTTCATCATCTTTTCAAAATTGCGCTGTATGCGTATCTCGGTGCGCGTGTCTATCGAAGAAGTCGCCTCGTCAAGTATCAGCATGGGCGGCAGGCGAAGCATAACCCTTGCAATACACAAAAGCTGTTTCTCCCCCTGCGAAAGCGCGCCGTCGTCGCTGAGTACCGTGTCATACCCCATAGGCAAACGCTTTATTATGCTGTGGCAGTGGGCAGCCTTTGCAGCCGAAACTATTTCTTCATCTGTCACATCGGGACGGCCGTATGCAATGTTTTCTTTCACGGTCGCGGTCTTCAGCCACGTTTCTTGCAATACCATGCCGTAATTTGCGCGCAGGCTGTCAAGTTTTATGTCCTTTACCGGTATGCCCGAAACGCGTATCTCTCCGCTGTCGCAGTCGTAAAACCTCATCAGCAGATTTATAAGCGTGGTCTTTCCGCAGCCTGTAGGACCTACTATCGCAATTCTCTGACCGCTCTTTATCGACAAATTGAAATTCTCTATAAGCTTCTGCTCCCTCGTATATGAAAAACTTACACCGTCAATTTCAACCCTGCCATCAGCGTTTTGAAGTGCTATAGCATTTTCGCTGTCTGGCGGCTGCTCTGGAAGATCTATCATTTCAAAAAGCCTCTGTGCGCCTGCAACTGCGCTTTGCAGCTCGGTAACAACGCCCGAAATTTCGTTGAACGGCTTTGTGTACTGGTTCGCGTAGCTTAAAAAGCAGGACAGCTGACCTATAGTTATTCCGCCTGCAATAGCCGAAAACGCCCCGAATATCCCCACACCTGCGTATACAAGACCGTTTATAAAGCGCGTTGTGGGGTTTACGAGCGACGAGTAAAACAGCGCCTTTACGCCCACTTTTCTGTAACGCCTGTTTATGTCGTCAAAGCCCTCCAGCGTTTTTTCTTCGCGAGAGAAAGCCTTTATAACCTTTATGCCGCTGAGTTCTTCGTTGACGTACCCCGTCATCTCGCCGCGCACTACCGTCTGATCTTTAAAAAGCCTGAAAGTCCTGCCTGCTATAAATCTCGCCACAAACAGCGAAAGCGGCGTGAGCAGCACTACCACCACGGTAATTTTAAGGTCGATAGAAAGCATGAAACCTATGGTAGCAAATATCGTAACAATGCCCGTAAAAAGCTGCGAAAATCCCAGCAAAAGTCCGTCGCACACCGTCTCTGCATCTGAAATTATCCTGCTTACTATGTCGCCGTGCGATGTGCCGTCAATAGTTTTGAGAGGCAGTTTTTCTATTTTTGCAAAACATTCGTCGCGTATCGTGCGTATTACAGAATATGCCGCCCTGTTTGAGCAGTAAGACGCCGCCCACTGAAGAATAGCTCCCACCGCGACAACTATCGCAAGAACAAACACTATCTCTTTTATCCTGCCAAAATCAACATTGTCCTTGTCAACAACGCAGTCTACCGCATCGCCTATAAGCAGCGGCGCGTACAAAGTGCATATCACGGTCGCCGCCGCACACATCACCGAGATCGCCAGCAAGCCTATGTGCGGTCTTACGTACTTCAGCAAACGTTTCAGAGTATCGGAGTGCTGATTTACAGGTATTTTTTCGCCGCTCATGCGCTCTCACCTCCCCTTTTTTCTGAGGAAAGCTGAGACAGGCATATCTCCTCGTATACATCGCAGGATTTCATGAGCTCATCATGCGTGCCGAGACCCACACATTCGCCGTCATCAAGAACCATTATAATGTCGCAGTTTTTTACCGCGCTTGCCCTCTGCGATACTATCACAGTTGCGCGGTCTTTGCCCGTTTGCGAGATAGCGCGGCGAAGTTTTGCGTCCGTTGCCATATCCAAAGCCGAGGCAGAGTCGTCCAGTATCAGTATTTTCGGTGAGCCGACAAGCGCCCTTGCAATGGTGAGCCTTTGTTTTTGTCCGCCCGAAAAATTCTTGCCGCCCTGCAATACCTGCTCGTCAAGACCGCCGCTTTTTTGCTCTATAAAATCTTTGGCCTGCGCCGTTTCAAGTGCCTGCCAAATTTCTTCATCGGTGGCGTTTTCATTGCCCCACTGCATATTGCTGCGTACCGTACCGCTGAAAAGCACAGCCTTCTGCGGCACAATGCCTATCTTCTTTCTCAGCTGAAAAAACGGGTATTCTTTAACGTCAACGCCGTCTATCTTAACGCTGCCTTCCACTGCATCATAAAAGCGCGGAATAAGATTTACAAGCGTTGATTTACCCGAGCCCGTACCGCCTATAATGCCCATGGTCTGCCCGTAATATAGCGAAAAACTTATGCCGCTGAGTGAGCGTTCTTCCGTCTGCGAATATGCAAAGCTTACGTTATCAAAGCACACCGCAGGGGCGTTTTCTATAGGCTCAACATTTGCCACGGCTGTTTCTTCTACAGAAGCTTTAACACTGAGAAGATCCGATATCCTCGCCGCCGATGCATTGCCCTTTGTAACAAAAATTATCAGATCGGCAAAGGCTATCAAAGCGAAAAGTATCTGCGTCATGTAGCTTATAAGCGCGATAAGCTGCCCCTGCTTTATGCCGCCGACATTTACGCTTATGCCACCCTGCCAGATTATCGCAATAATCGCAATGTACACTATAATATACGTCAGCGGATTTAAAAGCGCAGCTATCTTGCCGACTTCTATCTGCGACCTTTTGAGCGACTGCGTTTTGCCGTAGAATTCTTCTTTCTCCCTCTCCTGCGCCGAAAACGCCCTTATCACCCTTGCGCCCGAAAGGTTTTCACGCACCGACAGCATAACGCCGTCAAGCTTTTGCTGAATTAGCTTGTATCTCGGCAGATCGGCACGCATTATAATATATATAACAAGCGAGAGCGCAGGCACTGCCGCAACAAATATCAGCGTAAGTTTAACGCTTATCGTCAGCGACATTATAAGCGCGCCCACCACTATAAACGGTGAGCGCATGAACAGCCTCAAAAAGCGGTTCACGCCGTCCTGCGCCAGCGCCGTGTCGCTTATCATGCGGTTTATCAGTGTGCTTGTGCCGCTTTTATCTATCTCGCTGAAAGAAAGCGAGCATATGTGCCTGTACAGGTCTTTTCTCAGCGCCGTGCCAAAGCCGAAAGCTGCCACCGCCGCAAAATACTGCGCAGTCAAAGAGCAGGCAAGCCCCAGCACGCCAAGCACCACCAGCACCACCGCGCGCTTTAAAATGTAGCCGCTGTCAGCATTTGCAACACCTATGTCTATTATGTCCGCCATTATAAGCGGCACTAAAAGTTCAAATATAGCTTCCGTCAGCTTGAAAAGCGGCGCTATGACGGACTGCGCTTTGTTGTTTTTCAGGTATCTTATCAGGTTAAGCAAAAGTTCCACCCTTTACAAAAAAATTCTGTTGAAATTCAGCCTTGTATGTGTTAAAATATATATACTACGAATTACGAAAGGCAATTATTATGTACGACTTGATATTGAAAGCAGACAACGCCGCCGCCGACTTTATGCTCGGCATACAAAACGGCTTTCTCACACCGCTTCTGAAAATAGTCACCTACGCCACCGAGAAAGGCATTTTGTGGATAGCCATAGGGCTTTTTCTGCTATTGTACAAACCCACGCGCCGCTTCGGCATTGTGTACGCGGTGTCACTTTTCTGCGCGTTCATGCTCTCGGAATACGTCCTTAAATTTATAGTGTGCCGCGAGCGACCCTTTATCATGCGCGATGACATAAAACTGCTCATTTCCGCGCCGTCCGGGTACTCGTTCCCCTCCAGCCATTCCTGTTCATCGTTCGCCTGCGCAGTTTCAATATTCTTAAAGAAGAAAAAAATAGGCATCGCAGCTCTTGTCTTCGCATTTGTAGTGGGCTTTTCGCGCGTCTATTTTACGGTACACTGGCTAACGGACGTTCTTGTCGGTGCAGTGATCGGCACACTTTGTGCTGTCTTGGTGTACGCAGTTTTTGAGTATATCAGAAAACGCCGTAACGCTCAAATATGCTGACCGAACTTTGCACACAGCTTCTTCATCGTTTCAAAAGATATTTCGTAATACCCCGTAGAACGCTGCGGCTTGTCCAGCATATAAAGTGTCAGATTTACCATTATCCGCGAATGGTCTGGCAAAAAATATGTTTTGGCAAGCACGTATCTCGCCTTTGAGGCATAGTAATTCGACGGCGTTAATTTGGTTATCGCATTTGTGTCCGATTTCATGTCTCTGTCAAGCTGTTCTATGTCAACGGGTTCAAAGCTGAACTCTTTGCACTTAACGCCGCTTTGCTTTACAAAGTCGGGTATACTGTCTTTTCTTTTAAAAATACCGAATATGCCCATATGCTCACCCCGTCTACAGTCGTTTATAATAGTATAATACTTTTTTGGGAAAACGTCAACTGTGTTTGCGGCTTGTCAAAAATGCGGCTGAAATTTTATGACTATTGCATATTGAATAGAGGGCGAAAAAGTGTTATACTATTACTAATAATTATATGCCGTATAGGAGGAAAAACCGTATGGAAAACAGGTTACAGGAAATAACTTCACGCAAAAACAGGAACATAAAAATAGGCGTTATACCCGGTCACTTCGCCACAAACCACTCTCACGTAAACTATTATGTCGATATGACCTCGATAAAGACAAGCTCTCAGATGGCAAAAGCAGCCGCCGAGGAACTTGCATCGAGCTACAGCTCAACGCATATCGAAACTATAATCTGCCTTGAGGGTACGGAAGTGATCGGCGCATTTTTGGCGCGCGAGCTTTCAAACGCAGGCATAAACAGCGGCTCTGACATCAAGGTCGTTACCCCCGAGCTGAACGCAAACAATCAGCTCATCTTCCGCGACAATACGCAGAAGCTCATCTGGGGCAAGCAGGTGGTAGTGCTTATTTCGTCGGCTTCCACCGGCAAGACCATTTCGAGAACGGTGGACTGCCTGAAATATTACAACGGTCAGTTGGCAGGAATAGCGGCTATTTTCTCAGCAATTGACCGGTCGCACGATGTTGAGGTACATTCTATCTTCACGCCCGGAGACCTGCCAAAGTATGAAAACTACTCGGCAGACAGCTGCCCTATGTGCAAAAACGGCGTAAAGGTCGATGCGCTTATCAACAGCTACGGATACTCAAAACTCTGATATTGTGCATTTTGTGCAAATTACGCAAGGTCAGATACAATATATTGTGCTTATCACGTCTTGACATCTCCGTCGGGACGTGGTATTATTTTTATAGAAGCAAGAGAATAAGAGGCAAGAGGCAAGAAGTTTGAGCTTGTCTGTACTGCGTATAATATATCCCGACCCACATACCACCCAAAAAAGAAAGATAGCTAGCAGAATATTCTTCCGGCGCTCTCTTGTTGGGTGGATAGTGGGTGGAGATATTTATAATTTATAGATTTGTTTTATATGAATTTTCACATTGTACGGCGTTCCAGAATGGAACGCGAAAAGAGAGCGTTGCGCTACAACTAGGGGAGGCTCTCTCTTGCAGAGCCTCCCCTCTCCAGAGCGCACGCTGTGTCTTTGTGGGGCGCTGCCCCACGCCCCGCGACCCTTTTGAAAAAGGGTCGATCGAAAACTTTTATATTCTTGACAAGATTTAACCATTTATCTATAGGAGGTTTATTATGAAATTCAACCAATGGCAAGGCTTTACGCAGGGCGACTGGTGCACCGGCATAAACGTGCGTAACTTCATTCAAACAAACTACACCCCCTACACAGGTGACGACAGCTTCCTCGAAAAAGCTACCGAGCGCACAAACGCCCTTATGGACAAGCTGCGCGGCTTGCAAAAGCAGGAGCGTGAAAAAGGCGGCGTGCTGGACATCGACACCACGACCGTTTCTTCGCTGTGCAACTACAAGGCTGGCTACCTTGACAAGGAAAATGAGCTTATTATCGGTTTGCAGACTGACGCGCCGCTCAAAAGAGGCGTGAACCCGTTCGGCGGCATAAGAATGGCGCGCGAGGCTTGCGAGGCTTACGGCTACAAGCTCTCGGACAAGATAGAGGAATACTTCACCTACCGCACCACCCACAACGACGGCGTTTTCCGCTGCTACACCCCCGAGATGAAAGCCGCTCGTCACTGCGCGCTGCTCACGGGTCTGCCCGACGCATACGGCAGGGGCAGGATAATCGGCGACTACCGCAGGGTGGCTCTTTACGGCGTGGACGCGCTTATAGAACAAAAGCGGCAGGACAAACTGAAAATAGGCGAGGGCGTAATGAACGCCGACACGATAAGGCTCACCGAAGAACTTTTCCAGCAGATAAACTTCCTCGGCAAGCTGAAAGAAATGGCCGCCATTTACGGCTTTGATATAAGTCAGCCTGCTAAAAACGCGCGCGAGGCCATGCAGTGGACATACTTCGGCTACCTTGCCGCGAACAAGGAGCAGAACGGCGCGGCTATGTCGCTTGGCAGAGTAAGCACATTTTTTGACATATATATAGAGCGCGACATGAAAAACGGCATACTTGACGAAAAATGCGCGCAGGAGCTTATCGACCAATTTGTAATGAAACTGAGAATGGCTCGCCACCTGCGCACGCCCGATTATAACGAACTTTTCGGCGGCGACCCGATGTGGATAACCGAAAGCGTTGGCGGCATGGGCGAGAACAACGCCACGCTGGT
>CANRDG010000068.1 GCA_947629275.1 uncultured Clostridia bacterium
CGACAGGATAGTCGTTATAAAGCGACTTGTAAACTAAAACCGAATAACATAAACAGCCTCGCTTATGCGGGGCTGTTTTTTAGAGGTTAGAAGTTAGAGGCAATAGGCAAGAAGATATAAGGCAACATTCGCGCGTTGTTGATGTGGTGTATTTAATTCGCGCTTACGCGCCAAACACATTCCACTCCCCCCAAAACACCTTGCCCCACCGCACATAGATGACAGAATATTCTTCCTCTTGCATGTGGGGGCTGTCGTGAAGCGTGAGAAAGCGAGGCGGCACGCTATAGTTGTGGGGTGGTTCTTGCCTCTAACAGAGAAAAGAAACGGCTTCATGCAAAACCTTTTTTTACCTCTATTAGAACTTATAGGGTCAGCGACTCTTTTCTGATCTGCTTCTTTACATGGTTTGTTACAGAAAAAATGACGTTTAACAGATCTTCTGTGCAAGGAAACGCATATGCTGCATTGCGGTTGAAAAACTTTGGACTGTCTTTTGGGCAAAAAGGTCAACATCAAGGCGATCGCTTGCATTACGATAATAATAAAGCGGCAGCGGATATTCGCAAGGCTCAGAGTATAGCTGATAGTCTGTACTCTGATGCTATGTCAAACTTGGCTATGCTTCAGCGTGAGTTTGAGCAGGCGAATAACATTATAAGAACGTAAAAAGGAAAGATAGATATGGACAAAGAAACTTTACACAAAAAGAAAATTTACATGGTAAAAACACTGCTTATATCATTTTTACTGACATTTTTAATCATAAATTTGCTGTTGAATTATTTAATGCTGTTTTTTCGGTATGTAGGAGCAAACGCAAGAAAGTATAACACCACGCCGTCAACGGTATCTGAAGAAGCGGTAGATATGTCATTCAGGTTGTATTACCTTTACTTTGTCGAAGGCTTTGATATAAAAATGATAATTATCTGTAGCTTTGGAATATCAATGCTTATCAGTTATAAGCTCGGTGAATACTGGCAGGTCAGACGTTTGTTTTGCCAAAGCTGCGAACTATTGCTATGTCTAAAACAAAACATAGCCTGATAGTCAATAATCCGAAAGGTGAGATTTGTGAATACCTCTATCTGATACTTATTGACAACGGTTATAAGGTAGTTATTTTGAATTTTTCAGATACAAACCATACGTCATTATGGGATCCGTTATTCTACATAAAAAAAGAGTACACGGCACAAATGGACAGCGGTTCTCCCGACCTTTCGGAAACATCAGATATGATAGCTTCATTGACTTTGCTATTCACGGAAAGCCCGAAATCTGACCCGATATGGCCGGAATCTGCGCAAGCTCTTTTTACCGCGATGATATTTTATCTCCTCGAGGACGGTTACAAGAGAGACAAGATGCTCAATAACGGTACTACACCGAACATGGACAAAGTAACACTGTACTCGGTTTATCAGTTCTTTATAACTTTTGGCACGATAAACCGTGTAAAGATAGTTAAGGGCGCGAAGAAGTACGTCAATGCTATGGAGGAGCTGTTCGATGCGCTGCCTATTGGCAACCCTGCGCGGTCAGCATTTGCTACAGCTAAGTTTGCAAGCGGCGAAATGCTGTCATCTATCGAGGGTACACTGGCCAGCAACCTTAAACTGTTCGGCTCAGACCAGGGTATCGCCAAACTCACGTCGGGAAATCAGATAAACTTTTCCGACCTTATAAATCCCGAAAAGCCATGTGCGATATTTATGATAGTTCCCGACGAAAAGGTTACGCGGCATAGACTGGCATCTTTGTTTATCAATCAATGTTACGAAGTCCTTTGTGCTGAATCGCGTAAATACAAAGATAACCGTCTGACGCAGAGAGTTATATTTGAACTCGATGAGTTTGGTAACATGGTGCGTATTCCAGTCATGGACAATAAGATAACTGTATCAGCAGGTCGTAACCTTTTATTTTCGATTTACTGCCAGGACTTAAATCAGATTGATTCAAAGTATTCTGATGAAGCTAAGACAATACGCTCTAACTGCGGTAATGTTGTGTACATCATGAGTAATGATAAAGATACAAATGACTATATGTCTGCCTTGTTGGGCAACGAAACCTTGGAATATCGCACATACAGCGGTAACTTCGGCGAATAGTTAAATCATCAGAATACTGCGGTTGACGGAAAATCGTTGCTGACAGGCGATCAGCTCTCGAGACTGGACGAGGGAACTGCCGTAATTAAACGTATGCGCTGCCTGCCGATAAAGACTAAGTTTGACTATTTTTACAAACTGGGAATTAAACGTGTTTCCGTCTGCGATATACCCATTGACATTATAGATGTAGACTTAAATAACCTTATATATGATTTTGAGCCTATCGGCAATGAGATAGGACTTTTGAAACAACGAACTGTATGTGCTGTCGGCGATTACACCGACAACAAATATACTATTACGCCATTTATGACTGGTAAGATTAAAAAGACAGCAAAAATAAAAGCGAGCGCACCCCTGTCAAAGCCCGCTCGCAGCGGTATGATAAAAATCATACCAAACCAAATTCCAGTTATATAGTACATCATTTTGGGGGCGAGTAGGGGTAGTCCGTAAAATGAACTGTCGATAATTGACCCACTAAAGATTTATCTATCAGAAGAAAAAATATATCTGTTTGTGTATAAAACTAAGATATAAGCTATATTTATATCTTATTTACTGCTTGTATGCTGATATATAACAAAATCTGCGTATTTAATAAAAAACCGTGTTATTCTTTTGTTCCGCGCGTTTTATTAAACAGCTTTGTCGGCGTTACTGAATTATCATTTTATTTCTGACAGATACAACACAAAATATGTATCATTTCTTGACTATTGATATGCTTTGTGGTACAATAAAATCATAAATGAAAATACCTATCCGTTAAATCGGAGGACAAAAATGAAAGGAGCTGAAAACTATGGGATATTATCTTATGCATAAGGATCAGGTAATTGCAAAAGCCGACGATTATGAAATAACCGAAATAGAAAATAAAGACCTGTGTCCTGTATGTGTAAAAGTCGGAACTCCTCTTTCGCATTGGCTTGAGTATCGCTGTGTTGACATTCATCGTTCCCATTCCAGGCAGCTTTTCAAGGCTCTCAGACTTCAAAACAATGTCAGCATAGACAAAATCATAGAAGTGGGACACGGTATCACTATTACCGACAACTGGTGGATACAAAAAGATGATGAAAATTTAGATTATGCCTCATTAAGAAGTTATAACAAAGCAATAGCAGATATAGCATTATTCGGCTCGTCGCGTTCTCATATGAGAGGATTAATCGGTTATACCGAACTTGGAACTATAGGCAGCTATGAAAAAGCTTGGCGATATATTGACAATGAATGGTATATGTTCAAACAGGGAAATAATGCTGAATTGTTGTCCGAGTATTATTCGTATGTTTTTTTGAAAACAATGAAAGCCCCTGTTGCCCAGTACAGGATATTTCGGCAGCTATCTAAAGAAACAGGTCTTGAAACGGTTTGCATAGTATCAAAAGATTTTACGGACAACGGTAAATATGATTTTGAACCGTTCTGCTATTTATTTGGAGATAATGAAGATCCGCAGTATATTGCTTTGAAGCTTGATAAAGAATTGCGCAAGCAGTATGTGATGATGTTGTTTTACGATGCGCTTCTGTTTAACGGTGACAGGCATAATCAGAATGTAGGTATATTGCGCGACAGCGAAACAGGCAAGACAGTCGGACTTGCTCCTTTCTTTGACTACAATATGTCGTTGGCAGCTACCAACAATATTCCTCGATGCGACAGAGAAAACGGCAATATTTTTACCCGGGGATTTTATCAAAGCCGAGAGATAGCAGATATTGTAAGCGATTTTATTCCGACCAAAGAAGAAATTGAAAATGCAGCAGCGACGGCTTCAGCTGAAACAAAAGCCGCATTTCCAAATATCAACTTTAACTATTCAATATTTGAAAACTATATTTTTGATACCTATAGCGTACTGCTGCGTGACCTGCATAATGCTGCTCAGGGTACATCAAAAAGTGATGTCCTTGACCTTACACAGGAGCAAAGCAGCGGCAGAAAATAAAAGTGTGTCATCGTGACACACTCCATTATAGCGAGGTGACAATATGAATATTTACCCTATAAGATGTGACGGAGACGACGTTTTGAAATATATTTATCCTCTGAAACAGAAAGCAGCTCAGAAAGCTATTGAACTTGCGCGTGCCGACAGCAGAATAAAAAGGGTCATAGTTTTCGGCAGCGCGCTGACAATGAAATGCGGTATGCTAAGTGATATTGATATTGCACTTGACGTACCCGATATAAGCGAAGATGATTTTGCACGTCTTGCAAGACCGTTTTTTATACAGATACCCTCCGAGGTAGACGTGGTACACTACAACACAATAAAGAGTGAACTGTTCAGACAGAATGTAGAAAAGGGAGTGTGTATATATGTTAAGCAGTGAAGAATTTTTGCTTTTAGCACAGCGCGATAAAAAGACAGTTACAAAACTTGAACCGTCATTTCCCGATGAAGCAGCCCTGAACGGTGCTATGTATTATCTTCAACAGGCAATTGAAAAATCTCTGAAAGGTTTGATTATGATATATGGAGAACAGCCTGAGTTCTCACATAATATAGGCAAACTTATTGATCATGCGAACAAGTTGGGAATAGAGTTTTCGGATAATGTAGTCGATATTGCAGATACACTTTCTTTGTGGGAAACGTCCTGCCGATATGACCCGTATATCGTCTTTTCTGAAAGAAAATATGCCAAAGCCAAATCTGCATTTGACGAAGTGTTTGGTATGTTATCAGAAGAAATAAACAAACTAAAGAAGCCTGCCGTTGACAGCTCTGGCAGCGATGATGAAAGTGCTTCTGATAGTAATAAATCTAGTGAAGAACCAAATAGTAGTTCTAGCAGCAATAATGACAGTGAAAATGATGACGACAGCAGCGACGTCCTTGACCTTACGCAGGAGCAAAGCAGCGGCAGAAAGTAAAAGTGTGTCATAGTGACACACTTGTTTTTAAGGAGGTTTTGTTTAGATTATGTCAAAAAATGAATTCAAAGACAAAGAACGTTATAAATATATTTTAATGCACAAAGATGTGGAAGTTGCCGAGATTTTAATGACAGATGACGGACACATAATAAATATAAATGACGTTTATGAGCCGCAGCATTTGCCTGTCGGTACTTTGAAAAATGGCAAGTGTAACAGTATACTTCTTAACACATGGTGGGCTTACCGCGCTATTCCTACTACAAGAAAGGGTATTAACGAAGTATTGCAGGCACTTAATATTGGCAGTACACAAGCTCTTTCGGCAAGATGCCTGGGCTTGAGCCTTTCAGAGCATTATTGGATAAAGCCATATGGCGCAAACCTTTCATGGGAGAGCATCAACTTTTTTGACAACGCTTTTTCAGAAGAACTTGGCGATACGCTTTTGGGATTTGATACTGGGAAAGCGCAAATCGACTTAAAACATATAGGCAATATAGATAGTCTATCACCGGATAGCACATCTAACGGTAATCTGAAAAAACGCTGGAAAATAATAAACGGAGAGCGCGTGCTGCTCAAAGCAGGTACTTTTCCTTATCAGCAAGAGCCTTTTAATGAGAAGATAGCTTCTGCTTTAATGAAACGTCTGGGCATACCGCACATAAGTTATGATGTTGTATGGATAGACGAGCTTCCTTACAGTGTCTGCCCATGTTTTACTGATAAAAATACCGAACTTGTCACAGCATATTCGGTGCTTGCATCAAAAAACAAGCCAAATCATCAAAATTTCTATCAGCACTATATAAATCTTTGCAATGAAGCAGGTGTCCGCGATATACAAACCTTTATGGATAAAATGATAGTCGTAGACTACATCATTGCAAACGAAGATCGCCACACCAACAATTTCGGCTTGCTCAGAAATGCCGATACGCTTGAATTTATAAGCGCAGCTCCCGTGTATGACAGCGGTACTTCTTTGCTTTATAATAAGCCTGTTGACATTCCGAACAGGAGCAGCATTATTGAGTGCAAGCCCTGGTATGAAACGCATGATAAGCAATTAAAGCTGGTATCGTCGCTTGATTGGTTCGATGCTTCAAAGCTTGACGGCTTCGGTGAAGAAATGGCAAATATCCTTGAACCGTTAAAAGAAAAAGGCTATGTAGATGAAAAACGTGTAAACGGTCTTGTTGAATTTGTAGAA
Source organism: uncultured Clostridia bacterium (assembly GCA_947629275.1). Classification (GTDB taxonomy): domain Bacteria; phylum Bacillota; class Clostridia; order Oscillospirales; family Ruminococcaceae; genus UBA7477. The sequence goes on from CANRDG010000068.1 coordinate 6,235, forward strand.
AGCAGGATCTCATACATCAAAAGTTTGTCGGAAAGAAAAACGGAGAACTGTGAAGAAGCTGAAAGCGACGTCCTTGACCTTACACAGGAGCAAAGCTGCGGCAGAAAATAAGATGTACAAAGGCGACGGGGTCAATCCTCGTCGCCTTTTTTTCGTCCTTGTCGCTGTCCGCTGCAATCAACAGGTAAAAGGCAGCCGCAAGACTTTGTGTGACCGCTTGTGAGATTGCTTTTATAAACAACAGTTTCTTTGCCGCACTCGCATCGGCAAAGCACTTTACCGTCGGGCAGCTTGTCAATTACCGTCAGCCGCCCGAACTTTTTTCCTATCCAGTTAATTTTCTTCGGCATTTTCAAGCTCCGTAATCATTATGAAGCCGATGTATATTGCATCAGATGACGGGCATTGACCTTTTGCCGTCCATTTTAACATCGTGCTGTATGGTTTTACAAACTTTCGGGCAAAATCAATTGTATTTAAGCCCGACAGCTCTATAAGGGCATTTATATTGCATTCCGCAGCAGCAGCAACGATTTTAAGCGCTTTTATAAAGTCCTCGGCGTTTAGCCTTATCTCAGGCGGATAGCCGTATTCGGCAAGCAGTTTGTCAACAGACTTGCCAAGTTCAAGATAATCGTTTATCAACGCCTTAAAAGTTTCAAAATCCATGGTTATACCTCCCTCTCTCTGTTATATTTCAAGCGGCTCTGATTTTTTAGCTTTTTCTGTTCATTTTTTCTTTCTGACAGCAAAAAATAAAAAGCGTGTTAATTGTAACACGCTTTCTTTGTATCAGAGCTATACCACTTGACAAATACCGACAGTATATGTTATAATATACTTGTGCCGATGAGGCACAAAGAAGTGCCGGTGAGGTACGAAAAACGGTAGCGGTTATGCTCCCTCCATTCGCAAACAATCTGAGTATCGTGCTGCATAAGCAGTAACGAAATACAGAGCGAAAGGAGTGATGTGTAATGGATTTTACATCTGTTATACTAATTATTATTATATTAGTACTTATCGATGATATTACTAAAAATAATAAAAAGTAACCGCACACCCCCAAAAATGTTGCGGTTACTTTTAATCGTAAACAAAGGGAGTTAACCGCTATCGTACTGACCCGGTGCTTCCTTTTCTATTTATATTATACATCATAAAAAATGATTTGTCAACTATTTTTTCTTTCTGACAGAAAAAACGAAAGTGTGTCACGGTGACACACTTTTTTATCTTTTAATAGAACTGTTAATAAAATCGCCGTCGTCGGTCAGGTCAAGAACATCATCATCGCTTTCAGAGCTGCCGTTGGAGCAATCGACTGAAACATTTGCGCTTTCGCTATCAGAGCTGCTGCCGTTCCGCCTTAACCACTTTTCAAGTACGGTTTCAAGTTTTTTGAAATCGCAGCAGCGGCGAGTGAGATTTCTGCTTTTTTCAGGAGTATCAACAACTAAGGAATAGACTTTTTTGACACGGTGAACGATAAATTCGCTATTTTCTCTACACCATTTTAGCTCTTTTTGCAATAATGTTTTCCGTTGTCGTGTTAATACATTATCTGATGGCAGAAGTTTTAAATTAACTTTTGAAACAACCAAATCATCAACAGGTATCATATTATTTACGTTTAATACAGCTAATGTTGTGTATGACCCATTCTGATTTTTTCGTTCCATATTCGGTATTTTAATTATGTCCAGATTTTTGTTTTTGTGTTGATATTTTTCTTTAGTTCCAGAAGAAAAAGGAATACAATATTTTTTGTTATCAATCACTACAATAATACCAAGATATACTCTGCTGCTCTTGCCAATTTGCGGAGATTGAGAGGCAACATTAGAATCAACGTTATGTAGATCTCTGATATATTTCAGATTTACATCATAAATATCTAATAAAATCATATTCATTCTCCTTTCATTATGTCTGCTAATAAAAAAGTCGTGACAATCACGACTTTTTATATCCTATTCGCTCGGTAGGGTTCCCGTCTTTTATAGCTCTCGAATATTTTATACGGTCGAGTAACCCGTCTTTTATAGTTCCCATTTATTTTATACGGTAGGGCTTCCGTCTCTTATAGCTCCCATTTTTGCACGGTCAGGATAACCGATATATGATAAGTCTGTGCTTATCACCATATATATTATACATCATAAAAAATGATTTGTCAACTATTTTTTCTTTCTGACAGTAAAAAGAAAAGCACCCTCCCGATAGGAAAGTGCATTAGCAGCGGTAAATAAAACGTGTCTGCCATTTCTTTATGAAAACTTTTACACTTTTTTTTACAAAAACGCTTGACAAATAGTGAAAAGCGTGGTATAATAGAAGTGTAAAAGTAAAATAGTCTGCTGTTCCCCTTTGCTACTGACAATAGCTCAGAGGAACGGAATTTCAGAAGTTCACCAGACTTACTGAAAGACCTGCATTGCTATTTGTTGTGCCTATTATAGCACAAAATAAATAGATTTGTCAAGAGTTTTTCTCTAAGTTTGCGGCTTTCTGAGAAAAGCTCTTTTCTTTTACCCGAACCTTGACAATTGAATATCTCTCCGCCACTAGAACAGATTGAAAAGTGGTGTGTCGGATACGAAAGTGATATACAACATAGCTGTTTGTTTGGCTATTAAGTTGTCAATGCGATGACCCAAATCAGTACAAAAGCCGAAATCACGCAGATTATGCGATAAATAACTGCGGCTTACGCTGATGAGCGTTGAGAGCCTCAAAAGGGCTTGCCTATGAGCTAACATATTGTGATCGCTCCGACAGTACACGCAAGCCTTGCACATTCAGAACGTTACCCACTACAAAGCAGGCTGTCCCGGCAGGATCTATGCGTGCAGAGAAACAACGAATGTCAAATTACCAAAGCAACACACTTGCTTTGATAACATAAATGAAGTTCATATCCTACATGGACTTCAAAACAATTTAATAATTGGCGCTTCGGACACGTTCGGAGTGCTATCAAAGGTCTGAATTCAGATTTTTGATAACGCTCTGAACATCACTTCACTACCAATTTTGGAGCTGCTAACCAGATTCGAACTGGTGACCTCATCCTTACCAAGGATGTGCTCTACCACCTGAGCCATAGCA
>CANRDG010000069.1 GCA_947629275.1 uncultured Clostridia bacterium
CCGTCCTCCAGCTTGTAAGGCTGCAAGGTATTTATCCACATATCATATCCCACACTGCTTATGCCCGGGTCGCTTTTGCAAAAGTCTTTTACCTTTTCGACCACATTGGAAAACGAGTTCATATATTTTTCCTTTCCTTGTGTGAAGCACAGAACCGTAAAAACATCGGTCAAAATCATATAAAAACAGAATAAAACAGATACCGTCACACAATTATAATTACAAATATCAATACACATATAATTATAACATATTTTTTTATAAATTACAAGCGTTCGCAGCCAAAAAAATCCCCTCAGCCGCATATTTTACAAAATATTTAACATTCTTATTTCAAAGGACTTACCACAATATGTAGTATGTGAAGATAATTTTTATCGGCAAAAGTTGTCCGTTATAAAAAAACAGACCCCATTCGAGCGAAATTTAGTTAAATGTGCAGATAAAAAAGTTTGAAAACGCTCTTGACAAAAGGTATCAAAATGAGTTATAATAGTTTATTGTCAAGGTCTGACAGCCGCAAAAGACGGTGTGTAAGTAAAGACATGAATAACGTATTTTTATAAGATACGGTTTTATATATCCGAAAGGGGGATAATACTAATGAAAAGAACATATCAGCCTAAGAAGCTCCAGAGAAAAAGAGAGCATGGTTTCAGAAAGAGAATGGCTACAAGAAACGGACGCAAGATTCTTTCAAGAAGAAGAGCAAAGGGTAGAGCAAGTCTGACCTACTAAAAACGCTGACCACCCTATACCAAGCAAAGATATTTGGTATTGGTGGTCTTTTTGTTAAGTGTATCAGTGTTTGATAAAGGATAAAATTTTTGAGCTATGCTTTTTACTGACGTACTGAAAGAAAGCAAGGTATTTTCTTCTTGCTATAAAGCAAAATATGTTTCGTGCTCTTTTGCGGTGTGTTATTTTAAGAGAAATAAAACGGCTCTCAACAGGTTCGGCATCACCGCAGGCAAAAAGACAGGCTGCGCAGTGCAGCGCAACAGAGCGAAAAGAATAATACGCGCCGCCTACAGAAACTGCGAGAAATATGTGCCTATAGGGTATGATATGGTGTTTGTAGCAAGAAAAGAAATACTTGAAAAAAAGTCCGACGACGTTGAATGGTTCATTATGAAAAGAGTAATACCTGCGATCAACAGCGCCGCCGAAAATTCTGATAAACATGATAAACAGAGTAAACAAAATAAGAAATAAAAATGCTAAGAAAATTATTTCAGCTGCCCGTGCGGTTTTACAGAAAATTTATAAGTCCACTTAAAATGAAGCCCTGCTGTAAATATTATCCCACCTGCTCTGCCTATGCTTTGCAGGCTTATGAAAAACACGGCGTCATAAAGGGCACAGTGCTTTCGGTTTGCAGGCTTTTAAGATGCAACCCGTGGTCGAAAGGCGGCTATGACCCCGTGCCAGACGAATATAAACTTTTCGGCAGCTTTTATACAAAATTCAGGAGAAGATAATAATGTTCAGATTGATAGCTATCCCTCTGGGATTACTTATGGAGCTTTGCTATAAGCTGATAAAAGACTACGGTCTCGCACTGCTCGTATTTACGATACTTATTAAAATAATACTTCTGCCTTTGCAAATAAAGCAGCAGAAAAGCACAGCAAAAATGCAAAGGTATCAGCCCGAAATCGAGAAGATCAGAAAAAAGTACGGCAAGAATAACGAGCAGATGCAGCAAAAGCTCGCAGAGTTTTATGCCAAAGAGGGCGTAAGCCCTGCCGGCAGCTGCCTGCCTATGATAATCTCGATGCTGGTGCTTTTCTCACTTATAAACGTTGTGTATCAGCCTATATATTATGTTCTTAACGATATAGACAACGGCAAGATAGACAGAGCCTCAAACGTCGTTTCTTCGCTGTATACCGTATGTTACGATATAAAAGATAACGAGATAGACTTTGAACAGCTTGTCGCTATGTATGATGCCGATAATAACGGCGAGCTTTCTGAAACCGAACAGGATACCATGATAAACGCCCTTAACGAAAACAAGGTCACCGATAAAGAGGGCAGGGAGTATAACTTCAAAACCACTTCTTCTATCAAAGAAGCGGAAATAGACGACAAGAAGTATTCCGCAAAAGAACAGATAACTAAAGCTGTAGAGGCTCTTATGATGTACAGAGACGAGGGCAATTCTCTCTATAGCTATATGATCGATGACAGCAAGGTGTCAAAGCAGCTTCGCGCCAGACCCGAGCTTGTTGTCATAAATATCATAAAAGACGGTTATACCCAGCCTTTTGAGAAGATAGACAGCAAACTCGTTACCGAAGTTGAAGACTTTAACTATACTCTGCTCGGCTTCGGTCTTGGTGTGTACCCCAGCACTAAAAATATAACCATTTTAATACCTATAATATCCTTTGTAACGCAGCTTGTCTGTACTTTTGTTTCAAACTACTTTACAAAGAAAAACAATCCCTCCGTGCAAATGGGCGGCGGCATGAAAATGATGATGTACGTAATGCCTCTGTTCTCGCTGTTCATAGCGTTCGGATTCCCTGCGGGCTTAGGTATTTATTGGATATATTCGGGAATATTCTCTCTCTTGCAGATAATAGTCCTCAATATCGTCTATACGCCTGAAAGAATAGGCAGAATGGTAGACAAAGAAATGGCAAGCAACAAGCATAAAAAGCGCAAGACCATGATGCAGAGAATGTTAGAAATGCAAAACGCAGACGGTACTTCCACAGAGGTCGCAAAACGTCTTAATTATAATAATAGTGATAACGATGATGATGAAAACGGCGAAGAAGGACCCGTGAATAAAAAAGATCTTTCAAAAGCAGAACTTAAAGAACTGCAAAGAAAGAAACTTAACGAAGCAAGAAAACGTATGGCAGAAAAGTACGGCGACGAATACTACGAAGACTGATGAAAAGCCGTTAAAATATGTTGTTATGAAGAAAAAGGAGTGTAAAGAGTTATGGTAACAAAGGAATTTACCGCAAAAACAGTTGAAGAAGCCAAGCAAATGGCAGCCGAGGAGTTCGGCGTTTCGGAAGACAGGATCACAGTCGAAGTGATCGAAGAACCTAAAAAAGGTCTGTTCGGCAAAACAAAAGGCGACGCCAGAATACAAGCCGGCTATGAGGAGACCAAGACTGATATCGCAAAGGGCTATATAATGGCAATGATAAACGATATGGGCGTTGAAAACGTAACTATCGAAACAGATGAGAGCGAGGACGGCGTAAAGTTTGAGATAGTCGCCGACGGCTTTGAAGAGCTTATCGGCAAAAAAGGCGAACTTTTAGATGCTTTGCAGTATCTTGCTTCCCTCGCTTGCAATAAGATAAATAAGGAATACTACAGGATCTCTATCGACAGCTGCGGCTTCAGAGAAAAGAGAAAACAGTACCTTATCGACCTTACCAAGAAGATAGCCGAAAGCGTCAAGAAAAACGGCAGAACTTCCGCTCTGGAGCCTATGAACCCCTATGAAAGAAGAATAGTCCACGCTACCGTTTCAGAGATCGAGGGCGTTACATCAAAGAGCGTCGGCGAAGAACCCTACAGAAAAGTGCTCATAAGCTCTACCGAGAGAAGAGAGAGAAGAGGCGACGACCGCAGAGGCGGCAGAAGAAACGGCGGCAAACGTCAAAGACCCGTAAAAAGCCTCGATATTTCTACATCTTTTGAGAAAGACTATAAAAAGCCAAAGCCCGAAGATACTATGGAACTCGGCAGCGGCCTGTATTCAAAAATAGAGTTTTAATTAAAACAGCCAAACAAAAAGACCGAAGTTTTTCGGTCTTTTTTATGTGCAGTTTAGTTTTTTAGGAATTTCATAAAATTCTGCTTGTTTTCCAAAGCCGTCGTCGTCGGTCTGCCAAGGTCTTCTCTCGCCCCTATCGAGCATTTCACCTCTATGAACGAAAGCTGCTTTCTTGTCTTTGCTTCGGCAAGCTCCCTGTCAAGAGCCTCAAAACTGTCAACACATACAGCGTGTCTGTAGCCGCACGCCTTTGCAATGCCCACCATGTCAATGCTGCCTGCCACCGTCGGCATACCGCCAACAGTCTCATGCGCCGAGTTGTTAACAACAACGTGTATCATGTTTTCGGGGGCATTCGCGCCTATAACAGCCATGCTCCCCATGTGCATAAGCGCCGCTCCGTCACCGTCAATGCACCATACCAGACGATCCGGCTTGTTCAGCGCCACGCCCAGAGCTATAGAAGAAGCGTGTCCCATAGAACCTACCGTCAGAAAATCATGTTCGTGTCCCTGACCGAAAGCCTCTCTCAGTTCAAAAAGTTCGCGGCTCAGTTTGCCCGTCGTCGAAATTATCGGGTCGTCGCCCGAAACTTGTATTATGTGTTTCACTATTTCTTCTCTAAGCATAGTGTTTTCATTTTTGTAAACCACATTGCCGTCGTATTTCAGCGCGCCCTTGCGAACAACAAACGCCACCTGCTTTCCCTTCGCAAGCTCTTCTTTGAAACCGTCCATAACTTCTTTCAGTTCGTCCTCGGTCGTGTCCGCGCTTATTATCGAGGAGCGTATGTCCATGTCGCCAAGCAGCTTTACCGTAACTTCCCCCTGATATATGTGCTGCGGTTCGTCGTGAACGCCGGGTTCTCCGCGCCAGCCCACAATAAATATCATCGGTATCGCGTAAACCTTGTCATTCAGCAGCGATGCCACAGGGTTTATAATGTTTCCCTCTCCGCTGTTCTGCATATATACCACAGGCACTTTTCCTGTGGCAAGATGATACCCTGCCGCCAAAGCCGTGCAGTTGCCTTCGTTCGCAGCAATAATGTGGTGTTCCTTGTCAATGCCGTATGTGTCTATCAGATAGTTGCACAGCGCCTTCAGCTGGCTGTCAGGCACACCCGTGTAAAACTGCGCGCCTATAATGTTTACCAAACTTTCAACTTTCATTTTTTTCACCTTGTCTGTAATTATTTCAGTATCTCTCCGTACAGCATTTCAATGACTTCGCTGTCCAGTTTTATCGGGTGGTTTTTAAGCCTCTCCACGTTCACAGAGCGCGTTAAAAGCTTTAGTTCTTCGCCATTTTTGATTGTCGGTCTTTCAAGACCCAACTCTTTCACAAGCTCTGAAAACTTCTCCGCCGCCTCTTTCGGCGTGCTGCACCCCATAGCAAAAGCTATTTCGCACAGGGTGCTTTTAAGATATTCTTCACCCCTGCTGTCAATGCATCTGTCAGTGTTTTCTGTGATGTACCAAAACAGCCTCTCCACGCACAAAGCAGCCGCGTGTCCGTGCGCTATGCCGTAAAGGCTCGTCAGCTTGTAGCACATAGCGTGACCTGCCGTCGTCTGCGTTATGTTTATAGCCTTTCCTGAAGTGTTCGCAGCCGCCAGCATATTTGCGTTGCCGTCGTCGTCATTTGCAAGATAGCTGTCCTTGCAGTCAAGTATCTCCTTTATCGCGCTTTTAGAATATTCTTTGCTTTCTTCTGTAGAATTTACCGACCACCAAGATTCCACTGCATGGCAAAAAGCGTCCATCATAGTGGCTTTTTTCTGATATATAGGCAAAGTTTTCAACACGCTTGAATCAAACAGTACCGCCGACGGTATGCAGCTTTCGTGCGTTACCGACTGCTTTTCCCCGTCTTTGTATATAACAGCGTACCTCGTTGCCTCACTGCCCGTTCCCGCAGTCGTGGGTACTGCAAACAGCGGCACATCATTCGGTATTATCGCCTGCTCTGTGTAACAGCCGTCCGCCCTGTCCATTTTGCAGTAAAGCTTTATGCACTTTGCAACATCAATAGCGCTGCCGCCGCCCACCGCCGCTATAAGAGAGCATTTTTCTTTGTTGAAAATTTCAACTCCATTTTCTACAGAATCATACAAAGGGTTAGGCTTAAAGTCCGAAAACCGCACGACCTCTATCCCCAAATGCTCTTTCAGCGTGCCAAAGTATCCGTCAATTTTCAGAAAACCTATCGCCCCGTCGCATACCAGCAGTATCTTTTCAACGCCGTTTTGCCTTTGTCTTGTAAAATATCCGTCAAGAACGCCGTAACTTCCGTTGGCGGTCATTATCTCCTGCATCTCAGTTTTCCTCCGGTATAAGGGTGATAATTTCTTTGAACGGCATACAAATGTCGTCGCATTCTTTCGCCCTGTGATGCTCCAGTATCATCTTTGCCGCGTTCTGCATAGCCGGGAAGCCCGTCCTCGTCAGCTGATTTGCATAAATAACAACATTTACACCGCGCGCCTTGAATTCTTCCTCCGTTACCGTGTTGAACGAAGTCGGAACAACAACTATCGGCGTGGTCTTGTCTTTCTCGCGGAAAAGCTCAACGAATTTGAATATTTCATCGGGCTCTTTCTGTCTGCTGTGTATCATAATAGCGTCTGCGCCTGCTTCCGTAAACGCAAAAGCTCTTTCCAGAGCGTCGTCCATGCCTCTTTCCAGAATAAGGCTCTCGATCCTCGCGCATATCATAAAATCAGCCGTTTTCTGTGCCTTTTTGCCTGCCCTTATCTTCTCGCAGAAATCGGGTATGTCAGCCTGAGTCTGTTTTACCTCCGTGCCAAAAAGGCTGTTCTTTTTCAGACCCGTCTTGTCCTCTATTATCACCATCGAAACGCCCATGCGCTCCAGCGTTTTTACAGTGTATACAAAATGCTCCGTCAGTCCGCCCGTGTCACCGTCAAATATTATCGGTTTCGTCGTAACCTCCATAATGTCATCTATCGTCCTGAAACGTGAAGTCATGTCAACAAGCTCGATGTCGGGCTTACCTTTTGCCGTGCTGTCACAAAGAGAGCTTATCCACATAGCGTCAAACTGCCTCGCTCCGCCGTCCTGATAAACTATGGTGTTCTCAGCAATAAGTCCCGTAAGTCCGCTGTGAGCTTCTATCGCAGTTATTGTGCCTTTCATAGCAATGGCCTTTTTCAGCCTGCCCCTGCGCATATCCGGCATAGAAAGATCAGCCCTTGCCCTCTTTTCAAGCTCCTTGAATTTATCCCCCGACGAGTACGGAAATTCTACCAGCCTGCCGCCGTATCCTGCCAGTATCGACGTCACTTCATCGCGTATAGGCCGCTGAAATCCCTCCGTCCAGTCGTCGCCGTGTACAACAAAATCGGGGCGCAGCTTTTCAAGATTCTCTCTGTAGCTCAGGGTCTTCTGCTCCACAACATTATGAACACCGCTTATGCTCTCAAACATCGCCTTTCTTTCCGAAAACGGCAAAAGCGGAAATCTCTTGTAGCTTGCCACAGCCTCGTCCGAAAGTACGCCTATCGTAAGCTTTCCAAGGCGAGCAGCTTTCTTTATTATCGAGATGTGACCGCTGTGTATCATGTCAGCCGAAAAGCACATATATACTTTTCTGTTCTCTATCTCTTTCAGCTTTGAAGAAACCACCGCAAGATCGCTCGGATCGTCTATCTCAGCGCACAGCCTGTCGGCAAAGTCCAAAGGATAAATGTTTTTGCCCTCCAGCTCGTTCAGAGCATTTTCAGCATAGCACTTTTTCTTTGCCTCGTCGCCGCTCTCGCAGTAAGCCGTAATAGCTCCCAGCCACCTGTTCCAGTCGTCTTTCAAAAGCTTGTAAAGAGGCTGCGCCGCATATGCATCGTTGAAAAACTCAATGCCTACCTTTTCTATCTTTCCGTCTTTTATTACCGCCTTGAAGTCTTTTTCGGGCAAAGGCAAAGTCGAGCTTACCGTCATGCAGCTGTTCTCGCTCTCTATAACTTCGTCAAATACCGAATTTTCAAACACAAGATCGCCGTGCATCAGCAGTACGTCTTTGTCTTTCAGATACTCGCGCGCGCAGTATATCGAGTAAATGTAATTTGTCTTGTCGTAAACAGGGTTTTTAACGAAAGTTATCTTTACCGGCATATCCAGCTCTTTGCAGTAATTTGCCAAAACGCCGTCAAACGCACCCGTCGTCATAACTACTTCTTCAATGCCTGCATCAGAAATAAGTTTCAGCTGCCTGTTCAGTATAGTTTCCTTGCCCGAGATCTCCGTCATGCATTTCGGGTGTTCCGAAGTCAGTACGCCCATGCGGCTGCCAAGCCCCGAATTTAGGATCAATGCGATCATTTTGTAAAACTCCTTTGTTTTTTATTAAAGTTAAGTCAAATACTTACGTCAGGTATGCATAATATACCATTATAAGTTATAGTATATCACATAAAGATGTATTTTTCAATAGCGGAAAATGATTTTTTTGATACTTTGACCATTTGTGTATCGCCGCTCTTGACTATTTGACTAAAATGTAGTATAATAAAATGTAAATATTTTTGAAAAGAGGTGTGGCAGTTGGGCAAAGTTATCGCCGTTTCAAACCAGAAAGGCGGCGTTGGCAAGACCACTACCGTCGTAAATCTCGCGGCAGCGCTGGGTCTTAAAGGCAAAAAAGTGCTTATTATAGACCTCGATCCGCAGGGAAATACCACCACCAGCCTCGGCGTTTCAAAAAAAAGTATACGCTATACCTCTTATGACGTTTTGGTAGAGCAGTGCCGCGTGTTTGAAGCAGTCGTTTCAACGCAGTTTCGCGGAATAAGTATCATTCCTGCCACAAAAGACCTAGCAGGCGCGGCAGTCGAGCTTATCGACGAAAAAGACAGAGCAGGTTTTCTGAAAAAACAACTGGCATATGTCCGCGACGATTATGACTTTGTGCTTATAGACTGCGCACCTTCACTGGATATTATTACAATAAATGCCCTAACCGCCGCAGATTCCGCTCTGATACCCATACAGTGTGAATTTTTGTCGCTCGAGGGTCTCTCGGAACTTATGGATACCATTAAAAGAATACGTAAAAGCAGTAATCCAGACCTTTCTGTAGAAGGCATACTCTATACCATGTATGTCGGCAGATATAAGCTTACCGAGCAGGTCGCTGCGGAAGTCGATAAATATTTCAAAAAGGACGTCTTTAATACCGTCATACCGCGCAGTGTAGCCATTTCAGAAGCGCCAAGTTTCGGTATGCCTATAATGTATTACGATAAAAAGTCCAAAGGCGCAAAAGCCTATGAAGAACTCGCAAAAGAAATTCTTAAACGGGAAAAGGTACGGTGAGATAATATCGCATGAAAAAGAAGAAACTGGGAAAAGGTCTTAATGCCCTGCTCGAACTGTATGACGATAACGAAGAAACAACAGCCGATGAAAATGTCGAAAACAGTGATAAAACAGAAGCCGAAAAAGGCGTAGCTATGCTCAGAACTTCGCTTATAGAGCCCGACAGAAAACAGCC
>CANRDG010000070.1 GCA_947629275.1 uncultured Clostridia bacterium
CTGAATTAGCCATTGATGCTCATTCTCTTTCTGTGTGATTTCAATTCAATTCTATGTATCAAAGTTAAGGCAGAGCGTCGCTCTGCCTTGCACTATATATTGCAGCAGATTGTGAGAATTATTTCAAGATGTTGTGGACGTATTTCTATACATCAACCGTAAGAAACGAGCTTCAGATAGTTGTTGAGCGTCGTACCGCTGATTTCATACACAGCTTGCGCGCCGCTGTCCTTGTCGAATATATATTGTTGTACGGACGGGTTGCTGTATCCTGCGGCTACATAGACATGAAGTCGCACCTGTGAACCGTTCGGGATGTTGGAATCCTTCGCAAGATCGACCGAGCGTTCTGCATACTGCAAAATATCCCGATATCCGGCGGTGTACCAGCTTTTCCACTCGCCGGCGAAACTGACGTTGCCCTGTCCATCGGTGTGACGTTCGCGGTATTCCATCACGATCTGCGCGACGAACGCGCCGTCGTTTTGGAGTTTCAAATAACGCAATGTATTCATGTTCTGCCTCCTATCACATTAAAGTCAGCGCGTATTGATACAGGCTGTCAAATTCCTTGTCGAACAGCGGCGAGCCGGAATAGAGAATCTCCTTGCCGGAAACGGAAACGTAGGCATTCAGCCCGACCGCCGTTACGTTATCATCGAGCACCCACGCGCCGCCGGACGCGCCTGCTCCCATCTTGCTCCCGAACATCGCCCAATGCCCGTAGATCGGGACAACAAGCCCTTTGACGAACATCATCTGCGCGCCGTCCAAGTATGCGGTCGGATAGCCCATCGAGGTGATCTGTTTGTTCCGGATTTGGGTGTCGGTGGTGTAGCGCAGAGGTGTTGCGACCTTTGACGGCTTGCCTAAAATGGCGATAGCGTAATCGTATTTTTCGTTCTTTGTCTGATACCAATTCTCACGGAGCGCCACGGTTTTGAACGTGAAATCCTCGGACGAAAGCTCGCCCGTGTAGTCCAACTCAAAGACGTAATTCTCGCCGATACTGCCGGAATCCTTGTCCTGAATGCAGTGCGCCGCCGTCAGGAGCATATTGTTTTTCATAAAGATGTTGCCACTCGCTACGAAATCCTTGCCGTTCATGGAATAGAACAACTTGCCGCCCGTGGTAAACGGCATTTCGGCGAGGTTTGCCTGCGCCGGCTCTGTCGGAGGCGGCGGTGGCGGGACATTGTCGGCGCTGGGCATTCCCTTTGACATGGGCGCTCCGCCTATGACGGGAGTCGCCGCCTTCTTTCGTTCCGGCGTCCAATATTCTCGAATGTCATGGGGAGAATTGTCGATGTTGCCGAGCTGCATCGGCATAAAGCGCCCGCCGTTGGGATTGTTGTTCATCTGCCTTCCTCCTTCACAGTAGTGTCAGGACATAGTTATATAGCTTTTCAAATTCCGCGTCGAATTTCGGCGAACCGATATAGGGCACGCCTTTTGCGGTCGTTCCGTTGAAAGAATTCAGACCCACGACCGTCTCGCCGTCCTCCAGCACCCACGCGCCGCCGGATGCGCCGTTTGACAGTTTGCCGCCGCGAATCATCCACGAATCGGGGCGCTCGTCTACCGCGCCGGTTATGTACATCATCTGCGCCCCGTCGAAAATGTCCGTGGGATAGCCCGAAGCCGTTACGTTTCTGCCGAGAAGGTTTTCAATTTTGTATTGGAGCGGCTTTTCGACGGTGGAATCGCGGTTCAGAATTGCGATGGCGTAGTCCCATTTGTTGTCCTTTTCGGTGTACCATTGCTCTTTCAGCGCCACCGTCCGAAACGTGAAGTCCTCCGTGGACAGTTCGCCCGTATAGCAGCGCTCGAACACGAAGTTCTCGGCGAGGTGACCTGTGTTGTCGTCCTGCACACAATGCGCCGCCGTCAGGAGCAGATTGTTTTTCATGAAAATGTTCCCGCTTGCGACGTAATCCACGCCGTCGAGGGTGAAGAACAGCTTTCCGCCCGTGATAAAGGGCATTTTGCTCAGGTCCGCCTGCTTGGGGTCGGTTGTGGGAGCGGCGTTCGCGCCATCCGGCATTGATGCGTCAGGTGCATCTGCCGCGTTCGCTCCCGTATCAGCTCTGTGCGTGGGAATTGCCGCTTTCTTGCGCTCCGGCGTCCAGTACGCCCGGACGTCCTGCGGCGATTTGTCGAGGGTTTGGCGTTGAAAGGTGAGAAAGTCGTTGTAGAGTGATGTTGTGACCATCGTAATCCTCCTTTGCGTGGATTTTACATTTTATTCACTAATCTTTATCGATGTAATACCGCAGATGAGAGTTTTTGTATTATGTCAAAATTTTTTTGAGACTGGTCAAAATTTTTCTTGACTTTCGCGGGATTTGTGGTATAGTGGGTGGCAGACGAGGGAGCCAAAATGCCTATATTACTTGCTTGCATTTCTTCAAGGCTTCGTCTATCACTTGATCCATATCATAATACCTATACTCTGCAAGCCTTCCACCAAAAATGACGTTTTTCTCACGATCTGCAAGCTGTTTATATTCTGCATAAAGCTTGCTGTTTTTCTCGTCATTGACCGGATAATACGGCTCGTCGCCGGGTTTCCATTCGCTGCTGTATTCTCTGCTGATAACGGTTTTCGGAATATCATTCCCATTATCGTCCTTGCCAAACTCAAACCACTTATGCTCAATAATCCGCGTCCACGGAGTTTTACGGTCAGTGTAATTGACGGCTGCGTTGCCTTGGAAGTTGGGTTTGTCGAGAAGCTCGGTTTCAAAGCGGACTGAGCGGTATTCCAGATAGCCAAGCTTAAATCCGAAGTATGCATCAATTGGTCCGGTATAGACGACCGTCTCAGCGAGCTTGTCCAGCTCGGTTTTGTGCTCCAAATAATCCACGCCGAGCCGCACCTCAATGTCGTCGAGCATATTCTCGACCATTTTCGTGTAGCCGCCGATCGGAATTCCTTGATACAGCGCGTTAAAGTAGTTGTTGTCGAAAGTCAGGCGCACCGGCAGACGCTTGATGATGAACGCGGGCAGGTCTTTACAGTCACGCCCCCACTGTTTTTCGGTATATCCCTTAACTAATTTTTGGTAGATGTCGGTGCCGACGAGCGAGATTGCCTGCTCCTCCAAATTCTGAGGATTCGTAATTCCGGCGGCCTTGCGTTGCTCGTCGATCTTAGCGGCGGCCTCCTCGGGAGTCATCACACCCCACATTTTGTTGAAGGTATACATGTTGAAAGGCAGCGAGTAGAGCTCGCCCTTGTAATTCGCGACCGGCGAGTTCGTGAAACGATTAAACGTCGCGAAGCGGTTGACGTAATCCCACACGTCCTTGTTGTTCGTGTGGAAGATGTGCGCGCCGTATTTGTGTACGTTGATGCCCTCGACCCGCTCGGTGTAGACGTTCCCGGCGATGTGCGGGCGTTTGTCGATGACGAGAACCGATTTTCCCGCGGCGTTTGCTTGCTGAGCAAATGTGGCGCCGTAGAGACCGGAGCCGACGATTAAGTAGTTATACATTCATTTCCCCCCTTTTGTAATAATTTAAAATACGGCCTGTATCTGCCATCGACTTAATGGATACTATACTTCACTAAACTAAAAATTTAAAATTGAATAAAGTTTTATAGAATTCCCTTCTGATTAGAGACCTCTTTTAAATATAACATAAATAATACATTAGTATTTAAAACTATCAAATCATTTTACTTCAAACGAGATTTTATAGATATTTGATACCGAATTGTATTGTTGATACCCCCCCCCCGCATTTTTTCTTTATTCGTATGAGGCAAGGAAATAGATTTTTTATTCTATGCTTTATTACCCATATTGGATCTGATTTAAGCATTGCCACTTGAAAGCTTTTTCCTCTTTTTATTTCTGAAAAGAACTTGTAACCCGAGGGCGGCATTACGCTCGGTTTATTCAGATTAAGATTGCTGTTTATCGCACGGTTAACATCTACAGGCAAAAGTTCTGCATTGGATATATTAAGTAATTCTCTGCCTTTCGTGGTTTGGCATAAAACAAGCGAAATTCCCTTCTCCTTTTCCGACTGTGAAAGTTCGCTTCCCCATGAATCCCCCAAGGTTATGTCTGAAATGCGTTCAAGCCTGGCATAACTGCAAAAATAACAATTGTGTGTATAAGACATTCCGTAATCGTATGCCCGCATATATAAATCCTTTATTTTCTCGTTCACTATATTTTTCTCTACAGACATATGTTCATTAACGATATTTTTTTCACGAAATTGTATATTGTTTATATCTTCTAATGCCATATTTTTTCCTTTTAAATATAGACGTAACAATTCCGGAGACGGAGTGCCATGGCACACTAAATCTATTGTGTAAAAGTTTTGCTCATTTGAACCGTTTATATATTTTTTTGCAGCAGCAATTTGGCATGGAAGCCCAATCATCAGAACCTTTTTACCGTTAGCAAGTTTATCTTGCAAAACATTATATATTCCATGAGGATTGCTTTTTACATATTTGGAACCTGCGGCCGATGATATATCTTCAACTTTGTCAAAAAAATTAAAAACAAAGTTGCCATTATCAAAGACACATGTACAAACCTCTCCGCCATTCTGTATAAACTTCGAAGAAATTTCTGCAGCCATTCCGCCAGAAGCACTATTTGCCCTCACGGAAGGATCCAAGCTCCAGCCTTGATACCATTCTACTGGTTCTTTAAAATTGACCAGGGAATTTTGCGGACATAATTTATGACATCTGCCACAATTTAAACAAAGGTCATGATTGATTACGGTATTGTATGAGTCAATGCCGTCCATCACTGAAATGGCTTGAACCGGGCATATATCTACGCACAGCATACATCCTGCGCACATGTCCTTGTTGCAGACAAAATTAAAATCTCTTTCCATATTTGTTATTCTCCTTAAAAATCTCAAGCATGTGAAGCAATAATCATCGTGGCTCAAACTATCTTGCTGCTCTTTTAAATAGCTTTATCAGCAACTCTTTTATAATAATCTTTTCGTATTTGTTCATTCCCAATAAATACATTGAAACACAATATATAACTGTATAAACTAAAATCCCAACAAGTAGCTCGACAACGCTATTGTAAGCAAAAAACTTTACATTTAAAACTCCCGCACAGATAGGTAAAACCAGTCCTGGAAGGCATGAGGCTATTTCTTTCCAAAACAAACCAATTTCAAGTCCAATCCGCGCAGCATAATACCAGTTCATAAAAATACAATTACCGATAATAAGTGCTATAGCTGTACCTGCTGCAGCACCTATCGACCCCCATAATCTTATCAAAGGAATGCTTAAAAATACATTGCCTATTGCAATCAAAAAATAAACTATTGACCTTGTCTTGTGTTTGTTTTTCGCGCGTTGTATCTCTATTCCCAAGTTTTGAATAAACGGAATAGTTGCAGGAACAATAAGCAATAGACTTACATAGTACGAGTCAGAATACTCAGGGCCTGCCCAAAACCTTATAAATGTCTGTCCCAAAAAAATAAACCCACTCAAAATTAGCGTTAAGATAATAAATTGGATTCTCCCGACCACTGAAAATATTTTTGACAGTTCAGAATTATCATCAGATTCTGCAACAATCTGATTTACTTTTGGCGCAAATACATTTGAAACAGATGTAGAAAAATTCATATATAAAGTGTTAATCTGTCCACCTATTCCGTATATTGCCACAGAGGCAGTTCCCATAATTCTTCCCAAAAGAAATTTGTCTACATTCCAGTTTATTTGATTTATGATCTCGTTTAAGAATATGAAGAATGTAAATTTCCACATTTCTTTTAGCAAACTGAACTTCAAATGTTTAAAGCAAAATTTCACTCCTAATTTCCGAAAGCAAAAGATCAAATTAGATGCCAATACCCCAACGGTCAGTAACGTGGTTATGCTCACCATGCCGATTGAACCATATCCCAAAAGCAGCAACGGTAATGTCAAAAATGGATGCAATAGTCCTTGAAGTAAAATGATTAACTTTTGAAATACAAACTCTTCATGCGCTGTAATAATGCATGTAAAAACGCTGTTGGGAAAAGTTAGGGCAAGATTGATAATCATAAAAATCATAAGTCTTTGCGCCAAAATATATTCCGAATCTGTTAATCCTTTGCCAAAGATCGACTCAATATTGTGAAGCAAAGCTCCCCCACATATTATGCAAATAAATGACATAAAACCAAAAATAAGCATAAACATGCCGTTCAATTCAGCTATACCTTCCTCGTCATTATTAGCCTTATTTCGAGAATAAAACCGCATATAGGATGCATTGAAGCCTAAGCTCAACAAGCTTAAATAAGAAATGACCGAGTAAACCAATTGGTATACTCCATATTCACTTTGGCCCAACAGCCGTAGCATAACAGGCGTATATAGTAGTCCGGATAAAATATTTATCCCTTGTGACAAATAAGAAAGAATG
Source organism: uncultured Clostridia bacterium (assembly GCA_947629275.1). Taxonomy (GTDB): domain Bacteria; phylum Bacillota; class Clostridia; order Oscillospirales; family Ruminococcaceae; genus UBA7477. Next base: position 6,429 of record CANRDG010000070.1, read on the forward strand.
ACTCCGGCTTTCCTCTGACTCTGCATTATGTAGCTCCCAAAACATGTAGATCTTATAATTATATTTCTTATGTTTACAAATAAAGCCTCAATTATTTAACATCTTACGCAAAATATTTTCTGATCTCTTTCTTAACAAATTCAGCTTTTCATCTACACCGCTATATAAGTCTTGATTAATTACAACCGTATCCGCTTCGCTTGGGTCGGCAAGCTGACTTTCCAGACCCAGTTCACTTAATATTGTGTATATACGCGAATTCATATTGATGACATCATTATCAGAATTTCTCCGCAACACAAAGAAATTACGGTGAAAATTAACTGAAAAAGCCGTGCAGTGGAAGGAATCCGTAATTACAAGGGCAGCATTTTTCACTAAGTAAAGATATTGGTTCGGCGAAACATCCACCAACTCATCTCCGGGCATATCGCGGTTAGCTTTCATTTCATCAAGCGTCGTTGAAAGAATTTTAAGCTTCAAATTCAAGCGCTCCGCAACGCGCTTTGCAAATTGGCGATGAGATGGATCTGTCCCAAGAGCTGCAAAAAGAATATATTCAGATTCTTCATTACTGCTGTTTTTATCAATGTCTCTGTATGCAACTTGATTTTTAAGAGAAATGGGTTCAGCTAATTTACTCCAGTCATCCGAAGTAAGCAACAACGTAGGATCCAAAACCGTTTCAACTTTCACATTGAGAAAAGACTCCAATAATTGCTTTCCTTCATTTTCGCGAACAGTTATATAATCAAAGTCTGGAAGCCACTTTATAAAAAGTTTTTTCTCGCGTTCAGTGAGATCTGGTACAGAAATACTCGTAGCATAGGCAAGCTTTTTTATTTCTTTTTTGTCGAACGGAAGAAAATGCGCTTTAGAAGAAAAGCGGGGATTCCACACCTGATCGCTTCCGACAAGCAAAATGTCATAATAATCAGAAATATTTGATTTATATAGCTTCATTTCAGATATAGGTTCTGTAGATTTAATATATTTATTGCAAAAAGTTTCCCACTTGCTTATTTTCTCTTTCCACAGCCGATTGCATTCCTCTTCAATAATATCTATATTTAACTGAATAATATGTGGACGTTTGCTTAAAGCCTTAAATAATTTTTGGGGATGACATAAAAGCCGAAAAAATCTGTATGACAAAGTTGCTTCCTTTGGAACAAAGTTAATAATGTATGCATCAAATCCCTGTTCATTTATCTTTTTTTGAAGTGCGTAAGCTTGAAGTGTTGCTCCATAGTTGCTATTTTTATAAAATAGTGTAAAAACACCTACTTTTTTTGTATGGCTCATTATTATACGTCTCCTTTACCCCAACTTGTTTACTATCAGTTCATCGCTGATACCATCGTTTCTAAAAAAGTTGTTAATTCCTCCGGCGTGCCCAACACGTGAACCTTGCTTTCATCCACAATACTTATCGTCACCTTCATGCCCTGTTCGATCATGTAATTATAGAGCGGAGCAATATACTTCTCACTCTTTTCCATTTTGCTGTCGTCGGCGTAATATTCCTCGTACAGTCTTTTATACAGCCTTGCCGACTTAAAGTAGTACGCGCCGAGGGTGCAGTTGTCCGAGATGCGCTGCTTTTCCCTGACTTCGACAGCATTGCCGTTTTCGTCCAGCTTGACGAAGCTCCAGTGTTCGCCGTCGGCGTGAAAGCATGGGATATGTCCGTCGCCGGAGATGTCCTCATACTTCATCTCATTCGGCTCAACGTATGTATCTATGTTGTAAACCATTATCTCCTCATCGGGATCGCAGTGCGGGATAGCGAGCATACAGGTGGTCGCCTGTCCGTCGGTCAGGTAATCAATGCCTATAATTTCAATATTTGAAATGCCATAGTTTGCCATGTGTTCGCGGATAAACTTTTCGCTGTCGTCTTCCTTGCGGACGACAAAAATATATTTTGAAACATTTTTGTTGTACCCGACAAGGCTGTCCATCGACCAGTCAAACAGCGTTTTGCCTTTCGCTTCGATCATATATTTCGGGCAGTTGTACCCGGCTTTTCTGAACCGCGAGCCAAGTCCCGCCATGGTGATAATGACTGTCATGTTTGTCCCCCCCTACTCGGATTTTTCTTTGGATTTGTTACAGATATCGTCAAGCTCGTCCACGGTGCATGAGAGAAACTCGTCGGGCCTGACGGTCCTGTCGTCTACATAGAATCCTTTATGTCCCGGCCAGGGTTTGCCATAGATGATCTCATCATATGGAATATCCCATTTGTCAAGCCATTCCAAAAGGATCTTCGCTGTTTTCTTATTGATCACGCCGATATTGCTGTTGTAGGAATTCATGTTGCGCGAGGTGAACAGTACGATCTTCGCGCCGTTTTCCTTATAATATTTAAGCTTTTCGACCATATTCCGATACGGGACAATGTCCTCATATCTTTCTTCTTTTTTCTTGATCGGGCACAAGGTCCCGTCAATATCAAAGACAAAGGTATATTCTTCAAACATCCTTCTCCACCCCGCTTGTCGTGATATCCGCGACTCTGTTCAGTATATCGAGCCCGGTGCAAAGCATGACCAACTGCTGCTTAAAGCTTTCGTTATGCAGGGGGATCATGCTCAAAAACAGCAGCGATTCGATCAACTCTATTTTCCTGCCGTCCCCGCCGATCTGTTCCCGGAATGCAGGGTAATCGCTTACGAAATAGTTGCGCGGAGGGCAAAATTATGTTAACCTATTCACGAAAGGGGATTGGTCAATA
>CANRDG010000071.1 GCA_947629275.1 uncultured Clostridia bacterium
GCTTGACAAACGGAAGTTAATATGTTAAATTAAATATATGTCAATATTTTTTCGGCAAAAAACATTTAACAATATTTAAACAGTTACGCTGAATTTCAGGGAGGGATCATATGTCCACGATAACAGTGGTTACAGGCGGAGCTTCAAGCGGTAAAACGCGCTGGGCTATTAACTATTTTGCCGCCTGCGACAATGTGCTTTATATCCACACCGACAAGGAGCTTTCAGAGGATATAAAACGCAGGATAGAGTATAATAACAGTAAAAACGACGTCATGTGGGATATACGCGAGGACGTTAAAGAGCCTTTGGAGCTTGTAAAAGACCACAAGTTCTTTATATTCGACGGGTTGGTGTCGTACACAAGGCAAGTTATAAAGCGCGAATGCGATGACGCTGCCCAGCTGAAATACGAGCAGAAAAAACGCATTGAAAAGCAGATAATCGATGAAGTGCAGGCTATGATAGCTTCTGTTGAGAAGGTTCACGGGGATATGGTGATAATAACGGTGGAAACTGGCTTTTCGCTGCCCTCGGACGACAAGGCTCTGGCAACGGAACGCGAGATAATAGGCTTTGTAAATCAGCGCATTGCAAACATAGCGCAGGAAGTTTATCTTTCTGCAAGCGGAATACAGTTCAGAATAAGATGATCGGAGGAAAATAGGTATGTCATCATTTACGGTTGAAGATCTGATAATGTTCGCAAGGGAGCAGAAGGCTTCTGATATTCACCTTACAGTAGGCGCGCCCACCGTTTTCAGAATAAACGGCAAGCTGGAGCGGCTGGAGGACATTGACGACGAGGTAGTTAGCCGCACTATACTTTCTATGCTTTCTGCCGATCAGGAAAAGGCGCTCAGAGCGGGTCAGGACCTTGACTTTTCAATGGAGACGTCGGACGGCTCGCGCCAGAGAGTAAACGTGTTCAGGCAGATGGGCAAGATAGCGGCGAGCATACGTTTGCTCAACTCAAAAGTGCCGTCGTTTTCGGAGCTGGGACTGCCCTCAAAGCTGATGAGCGACCTTTGCACGCTGCAAAAGGGCATGATACTTGTAACAGGCGCAACAGGAAGCGGTAAGTCAACGACGATGGCGGCTATGGTTAACCACATAAACAAGACAAGACCCGTTCACATACTGACGATAGAAGACCCTGTGGAATACAAATACGCTGCAAGCGTTGCGACTATTCACCAAAGAGAGATAGGCGCGGACGTTGACTCGTTTGACGGGGCTTTGAGGAGCGCGCTGCGTGAAGACCCCGACGTTATTCTCGTAGGTGAGATGAGAGACTTTGAGACCATATCGCTTGCAATTACTGCGGCTGAGACGGGACACTTGGTTATTGCTTCTCTGCACACGACAAACGCGCCGCAGACTATTGACAGAATCATAGACGTATTCCCGACCAACTCGCAAGGTCAGGTGCGTTCGCAGCTTTCTATGCTTTTGAAAGCTGTTATATCGCAGATACTTGTGCCGACGCGTGACGGCAAGGGAAGAGTTGCGGCACTTGAGATACTGCTTGGCAACGATGCGGTGGCGAACATGATAAGAACCGAAAAGGGTCATCAGCTGCCGTCGCTTATGTCTAACTCGAAGTCGGGTATGTGCCTGATGAACGACAGCCTGAGAAAGCTGTTCCAGACGGGTAAAATTTCACGTGCTGATGCGCTTGAATACTCGCCGAACAGACCTAACCTTGAAGAAATGATAGGCGGCGTTGCTGCTGCCTCGGGCGGTATAGATATGTAATACGAATGGCATCTCAGCTAAAAAGCCGAGGTGCCTTTTTGTGTGAAATGATGTGATGAAAATACCCCGGACGTGATGTCCGGGGTGAAATTATATCAGCTGTAGATAGTATCGCTGAGGCGCGGGGTGAAGCCGAGATAGCTTTTGCCGGGGTTTACGTTTATTACGCTGCCGTTTTGGTCGGTTATGACTATATCGGCAAATTCGTCGGCTTTTGACCACTTTACAGGCGTTATACTGCCGTGCGAGATGTAGTAGCCGTCGCCGCCGTGCCAGTCAAGCGAGATAAGCAGGTTATTTTGGTTTATTATTCTTGTTGTTGTGCCTAAGATGAACACATTTTCAAAGGCGAGCTGCTGACCTGTAGAGCTGTCAATGTGTGGCGCGCCGTTGTGGCTTTTATAGTAGACATCTTCGTCTGCGTTATAGGCAAAATCGCTGAAATAATCGGCTGAAAATACCGCTTTACATTTGGTGCATTTGGTGTCTGAAACTGCCTGCGCTTCCTCACGGAAAGGGAAGACGGGCTTATTTTTATCCTCTTTCAGAGTTTTTCTTATGCCCGACTGGTCGAGAGCCTGCTCGGTGAGAGGACCTTTATAATAGCCTGTATGTTCATAGGCAAAGGTCTTCATTCTTTCTTCGTCGCGCGCGAAAACGAATGAATTGTTGTAGCCGTCGAGCCTGTCTATTTTGAGGCTTTCGAGGGTATCTTTGGCTATTGTTTCGTCCTTGCCCCAGTGCATATAGACGGCATCAAAACTTTGGGCTAAAATGGGGAAATAATAGCGACAGGAGCGCACGGAGCAGACGTTGGGTATTTTAGTCATATCGCCGTATACTGCCATAAGGCGCGTTATGGTGCCCTCGACGGGACATTCGATCAACATATCCGCGGCGGCTATGCCGTATTGAGGGAGCGAGAAGGTTATATTGTTTACCATTACCGCTATGGGGCGTTTGCCGACGGCGGCATCTGACAGGGTATATAAGCCTGTTAAATTGTTATACTTGCCCTTGGGGACGGGCTTTTCTTCGGAAGTGGTGGTCTGCGTTTCTTCGGGCTGAGTAACGGCAGGGGTGGTGGCAGTAGTGGTCGAAGTGGTAGTAGTAACTGTTGTTTGCTGCGTTACAGAGGCGTTTGCTTTAGATGAGCCGCCATTTGAGCCGCAGGAAGCCAGCGTTATAGCGCAGCAGGCGGCTATTACAGCGGCGGCGAGCTTGTGTATTTTTAATTTCAAAATATATTCAACACCTTTCATATATATTATAATTCATTTGGCTTAGTTTGTCAAAAAATATCGAAAAATATACGGTGAGGCTATTAAGCACGATTATTGTAAGTATTTGAAGTGTGTAAACGGAAATTTCGGCTTAAATGACATTTTTACTGCCTGATTTTTAGCATATTGTACAAATAATAAGCAAAGGCAGGCAAAAAGCGTGTTTCAAACTTTACAAAACGGGCAAAATGTGATAAAATAAAAAGGAATGTAATTATTAATATTTCGGTATTTTAAAGAGAGGTATGCGTCCATATGGAAAGCAATAACGGTATAAACAGTATAAATGGCATTAACAACGTCAATATGAAAATATACGGCGACAAACTGAGCTGGCTGCCCGACACCAAGACGGTGATAGAGACGTCGGCGAGGCGTATAGCTGAAAACAAGGGTATGTCGCACGCTCTTATACTGGTGGATATAGGCGGTATTTCCATGCCGTCTCAGGACGAACTGCCTGACGGTGTGGACTATTACGACATGATGGGCGATGCCTTAGCGCTGGTGGCAAGGGTGATAGTGGGCGCGTGCGGGAAAAGAGACATTGTGGGCGTTGCCGGTGTGGACAGGTTTGCGGTGTTCACGAGCGGTTTTGCAAACAGGATAGAACTGGAAAAGCTTATCTCTAAAATAGTATACAGGGTAAGGGCTGCTGACTTTGCAGACGGCGTGAGACCCACGGCGGAGGCAGGCGCAGCGGTATTAGAGAACAAGATGACGGTATCGGAGCTTTTCAAGGCTGCGGAACTTGCGCTTTTCAAGGTTAAGGAAAACAGCTCGGGAAATGGGTTTGCTATATACGAAAGCGAGGAAGAAAGCGAGGGCGGCGTATCTGACAAGGAGCAAAAGAGCGTTAGCCGTATGCAGCAGGCGCTCGATTATTCGTTTGACAAGTTTTCTTCGGGAGAGGAAGGCAGCGCGGTAGTAAAGGACGTGTTGGCGTTTTTAGGGCAGCTTTACGAACTTGACAGGATATACATAGTTACTGCCAGCACGGCTCTTAATGGAATGATACAGTGGAACAGCCGCGACACAGATGCAGTAACGCAGGCGCAGAGGGCGGAGCTTTTTACTCCCGAAAAGACGAAGCTTTACAGCGAGGGAAAGTGTTTTGCACAGGGCGGAACTGTGAGTGCAGGGCTGTTTCAGGGATTTGCGCTTGTAGGAGCGGTTTGCTTTGAGAATTTTAAGGTGAACATTGCTTCCGACGAGCGGCTCGTTACAGAGCTTGTTACGCTGTCAAAGATGTTTTCGGTATATCAGGTAAATCTTATAAAGAACATAGCTACCGAGGACGAGCTTTTATATTCGCGCGCGGCTCTGGAAGAGAACCGCACTGCGTGTTATTCGGTAGATGCCGAAAGCTACAGGGTAGTTTATTACAACACTTATGCCGAAAAGATGTTGCAGGGCATGAAGCTGGGCGAGCAGTGCCCTCAGCCGATAAGAGAGATACTGGAGCGGATAAAGAGCGGCGAGGAGACAGACTGCGACAGCCGAGGGGTGTTCCACTATGATACATTTGAAAAGCCGCTGCAAAAATGGCTCTCGACTGCGATAGTATGCACGAGGAGAAGCAATGGTGAATACGCGTTTTTGATATGCTCGACGGATATTTCGGAGCTTATGGATAACGCTAAGACCAAAGACAAGCTGACGGGTCTTTTGACTTACGAGGGATTTGAGATAGAGACGGACAAAATAGTTCACGGCTTTGAGCAAGATCACTGTCTGGCGCTCTTCAAGGTGTTCAATTTCAGAAATATAAATGATGAATTTGGTTATGCTATAGGCGATGAGATACTGAAAGCGACCGCTGACAAACTTATGCTGATAATGGGCGAGAACGAGAGAGCGGCGAGGTCTTCGGGTTCGGGCTTTGTGGCGCTTTTGAAACTTACCGACATAAAGATACTGAAAGCAAAGCTGGAGTATCTTTTCAAGGTGGTAGAGGACGACATGACGAGGAAATATCCGCTTATATCATTTGCGTTCGTGTGCGGCTTATACCCGATAGAAAAGGAAAATTACAAGCTTTCGGCGGCGATAGACAAGGCGAACCTTGTTATAAAGAATCTTTCCAAAGGCAGATACATGATGAACAGCGCGGTGGAAGTTTACGACTTTGAGCTGAACAAGTCGCTTGAAGAACGCAAGAAGATAGAGAGCGAAATGGTGAACGCTTTGCGCGGCGGAGAGTTTGAGACTGTATATCAGCCGAAAGTGGATCTGCACACGGGGCTTGTATACGGTGCGGAGGCGCTTATTCGCTGGAACAAGCCCGATGGCACTGTATTGCAGCCGGGAACGTTCGTGCCGATATTTGAGGACAACGAATTTGTGCTGGAAATGGATCACTGGGTATACAGGAGAGTATTTTCAAATATGCGGCAGTGGAGCGAGGACGGCATAAAGCTGCCTGTGGTTTCCGTAAACGTATCGCGGCTGCACCTGCGCGACCCGAAATTCCCCGAAAAGTTTGAAAGGATAGTTGACAATTACGGTTTGCCGCACAGCAATGTTGAAGTTGAGATGACGGAGAGCACGTTCGTTAAGAACTTTGACAGGCTGGTGGGGATACTAAACGACATACGTTCGCGCGGATTTAAGATATCTGTAGACGACTTCGGAACGGGGTATTCAACGCTGAATCTGATAAGCGTTCTGCCTGTTGACGTACTTAAACTGGACGGCAACTTCTTTATGAAAAACGAGCTTACGGATAAGACGCGCAAAGTCATTGAATCTATACTTATGCTGGCGAAAAAGCTGGGACTTTCGGTAATTTCGGAGGGCGTTGAGACCGACGAGCAGGTAGCTTTCCTTAAAGAAAACGACTGCGATGCGGTACAGGGTTATTATTACTACAGACCGATGAGCGAAACAGCCTTCAGGGAACTGCTGGTGAAGCAGCAGAAAAATGCGGACGAGGTAAATGTGAAATGAAGATCGCTGTGATAGGCGGCGGCAAGGTGGGAAGCAATCTTGCCGAGCAGCTGGTAAGAGAGGGTCACGACGTTACGATAGTTGACAACGACCCTGCAAACATCAAAAGAATACAGAACTCTGCCGATGTGCTTTGCGTTGAGGGCAACGGGGCATCTGTTGAAGTGCAGAAGGCGGCAGGCGTTGGCAAGACTGATATGCTTATTGCGACGACGCCGAATGATGAGATAAATATGCTTTGCTGTCTGTTTGCGAAAAAGCTTGGCGCAAAGAGGACTGTTTCACGCGTGAGGGCGCCGGAATACTACAGCCAGATGGATCTTATACGCGATGAACTCAGCCTTTCAATGGTAATAAACCCCGAACGCACTGCGGCTGACGAGATATTCAGAGTTTTAGCGTTCTCGGCGGCTTCGAGGGTGGAAGTTTTTGCGAAAGGCAGGGTGGAACTTGTTGAATACAAGCTGCCCGAAACTTCGCCTTTGGTGGGCAAGAGGCTAATGGATATATACGGCGCTTTTAAGCTGAACTGCCTTATTTGCGCGGTGCAGAGGAATGTTGGAGGCAAAGCGGAAACGTTTATACCCTCGGGCAATTTTGAGCTTATGGCAGGCGACATGATAAGCATTGCTTCGACCCACCGCTCGCTTGAAAAGTTTTTCAGAAATGCAGGCTCGTTCAGGACGAAGATAAAAAACGTTATGATAGTCGGCGGCGGAAAGATAGCTTATTACTTGGCGAGCCAGCTTATACACATAGGAATGAACGTTAAAATATTAGAAAGCGATATGCAAAGGTGCAACGACTTGGCGCAGGGGCTTGACAAGGCGTCTATAATATGCGGCGACGGAACGGATCAGGAGCTGCTTTTGGAGGAAGGCTTGAGAGACACTGACGCATTCGTATCGCTGACGGGCATAGACGAAGTAAACATTATTACCGCTTTATACGCGAAGAAAAATTCAAGCGCGAAAGTGGTTGCGAAGATAAACAGGGAAAGCTACGTTGACCTTACGGCGCAGCTGGGGCTTGACAGCATAATATCGCCGAAATACGTGACGGCGGCAGGGATACTCAGTTATGTAAGGTCTTTGCAGAACACCGGCAACAGCGACATCGAGGCTCTTTACCACCTAGTTGGCGACAACGTTGAGGCGATAGAATTCAAAGTGCGCGACAGCATAGAGGGGCTTGTGGGTGTACCGCTGAAAGATATGGCTCTGAAAAAGGACATACTGATATGCTCGATCATTAGAAAGAGAAATATTCTGATACCGAGCGGCGCGGACACCATTGAGACAGGAGATTCGGTGGTTGTGGTATCTAAAGATCATCATTTCCGCTCTCTTAGCGATATACTTGATTAGACAAAAGGTGACATAAAGATATATGAATAAGACCATTGTTTTTCATTATGTTTCAAGAGCGACTCTTTACGGTTCGGCGCTGTTTTTGCTGCCTGCGCTGGTTAGTCTTTATTACGGCGAAAAAGACATTGTACTGACGTTTCTGATAGTTGCGGCTGCGGTGGCGATGATCTCAACGCCGCTTGCTATAATAAAGCCCAAAAACAAAAAGATGTACAACCGTGAGGCTTTGGTCATTGCCGCGTTTTTGTGGGTGATATTTCCGCTGCTCGGGGCTTTGCCTTTCTACATCAGCGGTGCGATACCATCATTCGTTGACAGCGTTTTTGAAAGCGTTTCGGGATTTACTACGACGGGTTCTTCGATACTCTCGCAGGTGGAGAATTTGCCGAGAGGAATTCTCTTTTGGAGAAGCTTTACACACTGGGTAGGCGGCATGGGCGTTTTGGTTTTGCTTATTGCAATACTGCCGTCGTCGTCTTCGCACGCTATGGCGCTTATGCGCGCTGAATGTGCGGGGCCGCAGGTAGGCAAGATAGTACCCAAGGGAAGAAACAGTGCGGCGGTGCTTTATATAATGTACGCGGCTTTAACGCTTGTGCTCGTTATACTGCTGGTGGCAGGGGGTATGCCGTTTTTTGACAGCGTATGCAATGCCATGGGTACGGCAGGCACGGGAGGATTCTCGGTGCGCAATGGCGGCATAGCCGACTATGATTCGACATATTTAGAGGCAGTGCTTACGGGCGGTATGATAGCGTTCGGGGTGAATTTTTCGCTGTACTATTTCATACTGGTAAGGCGATTCAAAGATGCTTTCAAAAATTCGGAGCTGAGGGCTTACATTGCTATACTTTTAATTGCTATGATAGCGGTAGGCATAAACATATACCCTGTTTACGGCTCGGTGCTGAAATGCATACGGTACTCGGCGTTTCAGGTGGCTTCGATAATGACATCTACAGGGTTTGCGACGGCGGACTTCTGCACATGGCCTATGCTTTCGCAGATGATACTTGTCATACTTATGTTTATAGGCGCGTGCGGAGGCTCGACGGGCGGCGGATTCAAGGTACAGCGCGTACTAATAACATACAAAAGCGCGTCGCGCTATCTTAAAAAGACGGTACACCCAAACTCTGTAAAGCTGATAAAGAGCGACGACAAGGCTATGGATACTGACACGGTACACGGGGTGCTCAACTATCTTGTTATATACATTGGCATACTGCTGGTTTCTATGCTTCTGATAGCTGCGAACAACGGCGATTTTACGACTGCCAGCACGTCTGTCATAACCTGCATGAACAACATAGGGCCGGGGCTTGGAAATGTTGGCCCTATGTCTAACTTCGGGTTCTACTCGGATTTTTCAAAGTGTGTGCTGTCGGTAGATATGCTGCTTGGCAGGCTGGAATGTCTGCCGCTGGTAATACTTATTTCACCGAGCGTTTGGAGGAAGAAGTTCTGAGAACAAAAGGGGTATTTAATTATGAGACCACTCAACGTATCAATTACTGATAATATTCTTACCTATAATAATACAACTATTGTCATGGATAAAAAAATAATTGATTATGTTATCATATCCGAATATGTTATACTCCTTGAGGAATATACAGGTGATGGTGATTACAATTTAGTACACTGTTTTGATGCACGCAATTTAAATAAACTTTGGAAAATAAAAACACCTGAAAGAAGATTTATTGGAGAAACTCTATATCCATATGT
>CANRDG010000072.1 GCA_947629275.1 uncultured Clostridia bacterium
CGATGTTGCGGCAGATGATGTCAAGGTATTTGCCGTCGCTGACGGGGGTATAGTTTATCGAAAGCACATACACAAGCTGTAAAACAAGCAGCACGGCGGCTGTTACTATATATACCTTGCGGAGAGTAACGCGCGCTGACATGGCTTTGAACTTTTGCATTTTATCTTTGTTTTTCATAAAAAGGCAGAGCAAAGCTATCACCGAAACGGCAGCTGCAAAGCCCATAACTTTTATGCCTGCGCCGTAATATTTGTTTGGCATGAAATAAAACACTGCCGCTATTATCACAAATACAAATGCGCCCAAAATATTAGCAATATTCATTATGCGCTCTTTCATTTTACTTTCCCCTTGCGACGAAGTTTTTTGACAATATATATTGTAACATCAGTTTTTCCGATTTTCAAGGTAATTAAGATAATCTTAAACTCATTTTAAGATATTGCATATTAAGAAAAAATGTGTTACAATATTTAAGACAGAAAATTTTAACGGGAGGAAACAGATATGCCACAAAGTGAGATACGCAACGCCGAGATATGGGAAAGCGGCAAGCGCAAGATAGACTGGGTGAAAGGCAATATGCCGCTGCTTAGAATGTTGGAGGAGAGATTTGAAAAGGAGCAGCCTTTCAAGGGGCTGAAAATAGCGCTCTCTGTTCATTTGGAGGCGAAGACTGCCTACCTTTGCAAGGTGCTTAAAGCAGGCGGAGCGGAGATGTTTGTAACGGGATCTAATCCGCTTTCGACACAGGACGATGTTGCGGCTGCGCTTGTTCATGACGGGCTGAACGTTTTTGCATGGCATGGCGCTACCGATGAAGAATACCAAAGGCACATTGACTGCGTTATCTCTGCCGCGCCGAACATTATAATAGATGACGGCGGCGACCTTGTGAGCCTTATACATTCAAAGCACCCCGAGCTTATACCAAATGTAATAGGCGGCTGCGAGGAAACGACTACGGGCATTATACGCCTTATTGCAATGAACAGAGACAAGGCTTTGAAATTCCCGATGGTGCTTGTAAACAATGCTGACTGCAAACATCTGTTTGACAACCGCTACGGCACGGGGCAGTCGGTATGGGACGGCATAAATCGCACTACTAACCTGATAGTTGCAGGCAAAAACGTTGTTGTTGCAGGATACGGCTGGTGCGGCAAGGGCGTTTCGATGAGGGCAAAGGGGCTTGGCGCTAAAGTTATCGTTACCGAGGTAGACCCTATCAAGGCTATAGAAGCTGTGATGGACGGATTTAAAGTTATGCCTATGGAAGAAGCCGCGAAGGTCGGTGACTTTTTCGTTACGGTGACGGGCTGCAAGGACGTTATAACCGAAAAGGCGTTTTACAACATGAGAGACGGAGCGATTCTTTGCAATGCAGGTCACTTTGACTGCGAGGTGGACGTTGCGGGCTTGAAAAAGATATGCACGGAAAGCTTCCCTGCGAGAAACAACATCGAGGGTTACAGGCTTTCAAACGGAAAAACGCTTTACGTTATCGGCGAGGGCAGGCTTGTGAACCTTGCGGCAGGCGACGGTCACCCAGCGGAGATAATGGATATGTCGTTTGCAATACAGGCCATGTCAGCCGAGTATCTTGTAAAAAACAAGGGAAAGCTGAGTGAAATGATAATAGACGTTCCGAAAGAGATAGACAGAGAAGTTGCGCTTGCAAAGCTGAGATTTTTAGGAATAGAGATCGACAAGCTGACAGCGGAGCAGGAAAAGTATCTTTCCAGCTGGAACGTTTAAAATGCTAAATAATCAAAATAATACGCAATTATATTGACAAAAATGAAAAATGGAGTATAATATAATTATGATGTATTATTATGCCCGAATGGTGTAAGGAGGGTCAGTAAATGAGTCACGAGATAGCAGTATGTATGCCGCGTATTGACGACCAGGTACAGAGAGACGTTATAAATGCGATAGTAAGCGCTTCGGAAAAGGACGCGCGCTTTGCGGACAGCCACTTTTACATTTTTGCAACTTACTCGGATATTATAGGCCCGACGGAGATACTTAAAGGCGAGCTGAAAGTATTCAGTATTATAGATCACTTAAATCTTGACGCTTTGCTTGTTTTTCCGGAAAGATTTTACTGGGACGACACACTGAAAGAGATAATTGCGGCTGCAAAAAAGAAAAACGTGCCGGTACTTTCGATAGGCAAAGTTATATCAGAGGCGGCAAGCATAAAATACGGCATGGGTTCTTCGATAAGCGACATTGTTTCACATGTTATCGAAAAGCACGGCTGCAAATACATAAACTTTATAGCCGGCAAGAAAATGCATGAGGCTACTGACGACAGGCTGAAAATGTTCAAAGAGACGATTGCAAAATACGGTCTGCCCGATGAGCCTGAGCGCATAGGCTGGGGCGAATTTTGGGATTACCCCACGGAGCTGGTAATGGACAAGTTTTACAAGAGCAAGCTTCCTTTCCCACAGGCGATAATATGCGCTAACGACGTTATGGCTATAACGGCTATAGATTCTTTGAGAATGCATGGTTACAAAGTGCCGAAAGATGTTATCGTTACGGGCTTTGACGGCATTGACATGGAGAGATTCCACAATCCGCGCCTAACGACGGCTGTGCTCGACTACAAAACGCTTGCTAAAAAAGTTCTCGATTATATTGACGATATGTGCAGCGACAGGGAGATACCCGAAGAAAGCACTGTTGACTTTATAAAGAGGATCTCGGAGTCGTGCGGCTGCACGATGGAAGAATCGCCTGACAACTATCAGCTTGCCTCTCTTTGGAAAGAAGTCAGCTGCGACCTTGGTTTCAGCGACGAGGTAACGAGAATGAGCTCGTCTTTGCAGCTGAAGGGCTCGTTTGACAAGATACTGAGCTCTATTGGAGATTTCTTCAATCACATATACACGCAGCACCTTTGGGTATGCTTGTTCTCTGATTACGTTACGGGGCTTTCCGATGATGTGAAATACTCCGAAAACACGATAACCGACACGGTATATTCGGCGCTTGAAAAGCACGGCGAGGGGCAGATACTTACGTTTGATGACAGGACTTTCCCTCTATCTGACGTTATACCAGACAAAAAGTACGGCGGCAAGGAGTTTCGGCACATAACTATTTTTCCGCTGCACTACAACGATGTTGTTTACGGTTATGTTGCCGCTGACACGGAGATAGAACACATTTGTATGTTCCAGCTGAGGGCGCTTAGTATGCACCTTGGTTTTGTATGCGAGAGAATATCGAATTTCAAGTACATGGAAGCTATAAACAAACATCTTGAAAAGACGAGTTTCTACGACAGCATGACGGGGCTTATGAGCAGAAACGGTTACTACTCTCTCACCAAAAAGATGATAGAACCGCAGCTTAATCAGAACAAGTTCCTTGTTATTATCTCGGCAGACCTTGACAATCTGAAAGACATAAACGACAAGTTCGGTCACGCCTGCGGTGACAAGGCTATAAAGATAGTTGCCGATGCGCTGTATCAGTACATAGGCAAAGACGGCATAGCAGCGCGTTTTGGCGGCGACGAATTTGTGGGACTGAGGCTGTTTGATGAATCGCCCGACAGCTTTGTACAGAAATTCTCGGAGGGCTTTTCATGCACGATAGCAGACATGGTAGAAGAGAACGATCTGGAGTACAATGTATCGGCAAGCTTTGGTATAATATCGCTGCTGACGAAAAATCTGCCGTCGCTTGAAGAGGGCATAAAGAGCGCGGACGTTCTGATGTACGCACAGAAACGCGCGAAAAAGCGCGCAGGCAGGTCTACGGGACCGTATTGATAAATAACAAACAAAGGGTTGCATAAAAATTATGAAAGACCTTAAACCTATTATCGCCAAGAACATAAGCGTTTTGCGGCAGGGCATGGGTATGACGCAGCTGGAGCTTTCGGAAAAGCTGCATTACTCGGACAAGGCTATCTCTAAATGGGAACGCGGCGAGTCGATACCCGATGTTACTGTGCTGAAAGAAATTGCTGATATTTTCGGCGTTACGCTGGACTATCTGGTACAGTCGGAGCATTCATCTCCGCCGAAGCCCACTTCCCTGCCCCCCGAGCAGAAAAAGCGCAATCACGGTTTTATTGCGGGCATGGGCATTATGCTTGTATGGTTCGTGGCAGCGTTCGTATATTTTATAATAGACACCGTTTCAAAGGGTGTGCTGCCTTCGTGGATAAGCTTTGTATACGCAGTGCCTGCTTCGATGATAGTATGGCTGGTGTTCAACTCGGCATGGTTCAACGTGCGGTTGAATTTTCTGATAGTATCACTGCTTGTATGGTCGCTGCTTGCGGCGGTATACGTACACCTGCTTGCCGTGGGTCACAACGTATGGAAGCTGTTCATATTCGGAGCGATAGGACAGGTGATAATCATTTTATGGTCGCGGCTGAGTTACAAGTCAAAGGAGCCTCCGGCTGAAAACAAAAAGTAAATAATAAGAGCAGTTCGCTTAAAACGGGCTGCTCTTTTTGTTTTTGATATAATAGCGTAGTCATTCACTGTCGCCGAACATGGATATCTGGTCGGGGTCTTCTATATCTTTTGCGAACGGACCTGCGGCAGGTATGCTCTTTATCACGAATTTTGAATACTTTTCGGCTGTAGCGCTGTCTACCGCATAGGCTTTTTCAACGGTCGCCTTGGCTTTGAGTGTCATTGCCGAAACACCTATTGTGCTGCGCGAGGATTTGGGCAGCATGAGCGCTGTATCGAAAATTATCATTCTGCCGTTGGTGCTGCGCATGAGAAGATAGCCGTTCTCCTCTACATAAACAAGAGCTATGAGTTTTGACTTATCTGAATATGCGTTAGTCAGCTTTTTACGATTAGTTTTGGTCTCATACGCGCTGAGGGGCACTTTTGCGACCTTGCCGTTTTCAAACACGAACAGCAGGTAGCCTTTATAATCGATAGTCGGCACAAGCGCAAAGAAGCTCTCGCCGTCGTCAAAGCCGAGCTTTGCAGGCACATAATCGCCAAGCGCGCTTGCCTTTGTATCTTCAAACTGCGATGCGCGCGACTTATACACCGTTGCTTTATCGGTAAAGAAAAGCAGCTCGGTCTTGTTGGTAGAATCAAACTCTGAGAGCATTTCGTCGCCCTCTTTGAGTTTATGCGCGCCGCTCATTCTCAGCGACTGGGGCGTTATCTTCTTGAAATATCCGCTCTTTGTTACGAATATCCTGCACTGGTAGTCGGGAGTATCGTCGACTTCTTCCTGCGTTTCTTCTTCGACCGAATATATAAACTGCGTTCTGCGCTCCTGACCGTACTTGGCGGCAACATCTTTAAGCTCTGAAATAATGACGTTTTTAACTCGCCTGTCGCTGCCCAGAGTGTCTTCAAGATCTGCTATTTCGTCAAGCAGGTCTTGTATATCTTTTGTACAGTTGAGGATATACTCGCGGTTTAGGTGGCGCAGCTTTATTTCTGCGACATACTCAGCTTGAATTTTATCTATACCGAATCCTACCATAAGGTTGGGAACAACGTCGGCTTCGTTTTCGGTATTGCGCACTATTTTTACCGCTTTGTCAATATCGAGAAGTATCTTTTCAAGACCTTGCAGCAGGTGCAGCTTGTCTTTCTTTTTATCCAAGTCATACTGCGTTCTGCGCTTTACGCAGCCCATGCGGAATTTAACCCATTCTCTGATTATCTCGTAAACGCCCATTACCTTGGGGTAGCCGTCTACAAGGATATTGAAATTGCAGGCATAGGTATCCTGAAGCGGCGTCATTCTGAACAGCTTTTGCATGAGCTTTTCGGGGTCGGTGCCGCGTTTTAAGTCTATTGCGATATGCAGACCTTTCAGGTCTGTTTCGTCTCTGATATAAGATATCTCTTTTATCTTGCCTGCCTTTACCAGCGCAGCTATTTTTTCTATGATAACTTCAATGGTAGTGGTCGGGGGTATCTGCGTAACATCAATACAATTTGCAGATTTATCGTAAGAATACTTTGCTCTGAATTTTAAAGATCCCCTGCCCGTTTTATAGATGTTGTCAAGCTCGCTTTCGTCGTATATCATATAAGAGCCGCCTGCAAAATCGGGGCCTTTGAGAGTTTCAAGCGCGTTATGATTTGGGTCTCTCATAAGAGCTATAGTAGTTTCGCACACCTCGGCGAGATTGAAAGAACACACCTGCGATGCCATTGCCACGCCTATGCCGACATTTGCATTGACAAGTATAGACGGGAACGTTGCAGGAAAAAGGGTAGGTTCTTCCATAGTGTTATCATAGTTGGGGACGAAATCGACGGTGTTTTTGTCAATATCCTTAAAAAGCTCTGCGCAGATAGGCTCAAGCTTTACCTCTGTATAACGGGATGCAGCATACGCCATATCACGCGAATACGCTTTGCCGAAGTTGCCCTTGGAATCTACATACGGGTGAAGGAGCGTTTCGTTACCGCGAGCGAGGCGCACCATTGTTTCATAGATAGATGCGTCGCCGTGGGGATTGAGCTGCATGGTTCTGCCGACCGCGTTTGCTGACTTTATTCTTGCGCCCTGCAAAAGCCCCATTTTATACATGGTATAAAGCAGCTTTCTGTGCGAGGGCTTGAAACCGTCTATCTCGGGGAAAGAGCGCGAAACATTCACGCTGACGGCATACGGCATATAGTTCTTCTCCAGCGTTACCGGTATGCGCTCCTCAACTATCTGTCCTGCGCCCTTTATATAGCCGCTTATCTTGGGTACGGCGTTCTCTTTTTCGGGCTGTTTTTTCTTTCTTGCCATTTATGTTTTCTGCCTTTCGATCTTGTTATGATATATCAGCCATTTCAAGGTAGTCTTTGCCGTTGATAGCTATAAAATCTTTTCTGCCCTGCAAGTTGTCGCCCAGCAGCATATCGAACATATACTCGGTAAAATCGGCTTCATCGGGGACTATCTGTATAAGTCGACGTGTTGCGGGATCCATGGTGGTGAGCGCCATCATCTCCGGCTCGTTCTCGCCGAGACCTTTTGAGCGCTGTATCGTATACTTTTCGTCGCCTATTATCTGCATTATCTCAGCTTTTTCCCTGTCGTCATATGCAAAATAGGTCTGCTCTTTGGTGGTTATCTCATAAAGCGGCGATTCAGCGATATACACATACCCTTTTTCGATAAGTGTCGGGGTGAGCCTGTAAAGCATGGTAAGTATCAGCGTGCGTATCTGAAAGCCGTCAACATCGGCATCGGTACAGATTATTATCTTATTCCAGCGCAGGTTATCGAGCGAGAAGCTTGAAAGCTCTTTGTTGGACTTTGATTTGACCTCAACGCCGCAGCCCAGAACTTTCAAAAGGTCGGTTATTATATCGCTTTTGAATATCCTGTCGTAATCTACTTTAAGGCAGTTGAGTATCTTGCCCCTTACCGGCATTACCGCTTGAAATTCGGCGTTTCTTGCCATTTTTACAGAGCCCAGTGCCGAGTCGCCCTCAACTATATACAGCTCTCTTTGTGAGACGTCTTTCGAGCGGCAGTCAACAAACTTCTGCACCATGTTTGAAAGGTCTATCTGCTTTGAGAGGGTGTTTTTGATATTCTGCCTTGCGGTATCGGCTCTTTCGCGGCTGCGCTTGTTTATTATGACCTGCTCGGCAATTTTTACTGCCTCGTCGGGGTTTTCTATAAAATACACCTCAAGCTGATGTTTGAGAAAGTCTGTCATGCACTCTTGAATGAATTTGTTGGTGACCGCTTTCTTAGTCTGGTTGGCATAAGACGTCATTGTTGAAAAAGAGCTTGAAACTAGCACAAGGCAGTCCTCGATGTCAACAAACTTTATGGGAGCTTCGTTTTTAAGATACTTGCCGTTTTGTTTGAGATAGTTGTCTATTTGGTAGCGGAAAGCGTTTTTCACCGCATCGGCAGGCGCGCCGCCATGTTCAAGAAAGCTTGAATTATGGTAGTATTCGCACATTTTTACTTTGTTAGAAAATGTAAACGCGACACTGAGCTTTACTTTATAATCGTCCATATCGGCTCTGTCTCTGCCTACCCTTTGGGCATCGCAGCTATAAATAGAAGTCAGCGCGCTGTCACCTGCTATTTCTTTTACATAGTCGGTTATGCCGTTTTCGTAAAGAAATATCTGCTCGTCAAAGCTGCCGTTTTCTTTCTGAAAGCGGAAAACGAACTTCACGCGAGGATTTACAACCGCCTGACGTTTGAGCATTTCTTCAAAGTATTCTTTGGGTATGGCTATATCGGTAAAAACGTCAAGGTCGGGTTTCCAGCGGTGCTTAGTACCTGTTTTTTTAGAGCCTGTTTCCTCTTTTTTAAGCTTGCCGACCGGCTTGCCCTTTTCAAAGTGCATATCATAGCGGCAGCCGTCGCGGTTTACGGTAACGTCCATAAATTCGGAAGAATACTGCGTTGCGCACGCGCCGAGACCGTTAAGGCCTAAAGAAAATTGGTAATTCTCGCCGTCGTTGTTGTTATATTTGCCGCCTGCGTACAGCTCGCAGTATACAAGCTCCCAGTTGTATCTGCCTGCCGCCTTGTTGTAATCCATAGGGCAGCCTCTGCCAAAGTCCTCGACTTCGATGCTGTTGTCGTTATAGTAGGTAACGTTTATCCTGTCGCCGTAGCCTTCGCGAGCCTCGTCGATAGAGTTTGAGACTATCTCGAACACCGAATGTTCGCAGCCTTCAAGCCCGTCAGAGCCGAAAATTACGGCAGGACGTTTTCTTACTCTGTCCTCGCCCTCCAGTGCGACTATCGTTTCGTTGTCATAAGTTTTCTTGTTAGCCATTTGTTCCACCCTGTTCTTTTGTTTCTGTATTTTCGTTATTTTCTGCGTTTTCTGCTTTCTCTGCGGCTGCTGCTTTTTTGCTGTTTGAAACTATTATCCACACGATCAAAAGTGCTGCCTCGCACACTATAAGCGCGACCGACATACCGAGCGACAAAAACTTCTTTACCAGTATATAGTCAATGCCTGCAAGGTAGATACCGACATTGACAAGGTTCACACCCTTGAAAAATATCCATACAGCGGCAGGAACTATTGCAACAAGCGCCAAAAG